>NZ_JAPNUG010000035.1:0-74088 GCF_036631435.1 Ralstonia sp. 1B3
GGACGCGCGCAGCATCGCGCAGTTCATCAAGCGCTGGCTGACGGCCAATGATCGATGGAATTCGCCCAAGTTTCTGTTTGGCGAGTCTTACGGCACGGCGCGTTCCTGCGTGCTCTCGTATGTGCTGCACGAAGACGGGGTCGACCTGAACGGCATCACGCTGCAGTCGTCCATCCTCGACTACACGCAGGCGGGCAACCCCGTGGGGCTCCTGCCGACGTGCGCAGCGGATGCGTGGTTTCACAAGCGTGCAACTGCGCCCAAAGGCGGCTCGCTGCCCGCAGACGTGGGCGACTTTGCCGAAGCCGCCGCCGTCTTTGCGAGCACCGATTACGAAAAAGCGCTCGCTAAACCCACGCATGCCGATCCGGCGGTGCTCAAAACGTTGTCTGCCTATACCGGCATCGATGCGGCAACGCTGCAGGGCTGGCGGCTGGATGTGGCCGCGCATGACGGGGCGGGCACGTCGCTGTTCCTGACCACGCTGCTGGCCGACAAGGGCTTGTCGCTTGGGGCGTACGACGGCCGCGTCACGGGCATCCACACCGGCATTGCAGCGAGTGTCGATCCGAACTCCGGCGGCAACGATCCGACCATGACGGCGGTGTCCGGCGTCTACACGGCCATGTGGAATACCTACCTCAACGACGACCTGAAGTTTACGTCCAACTCCGCCTTCACGGATTTGAACGACCAGGCCTTCCGTCATTGGGACTTCCGCCACACCGACCCGACCGGCGCGCAGAAGGGGCTCGATGCCAATGGCAACGTCGCCCTCTACACCGCCGGCGACCTGGCCGCCACGATGAGCCTGAACGTGGATCTGAAGGTCTTTTCCGCCAACGGCTACTACGACTTCGTCACCCCGTTCTACCAGACCATGCTGGACCTGAAGGCGATGCCGTTGCTGGATGCGGGCGTGCGCAAGAACCTCTCGGCGGGGTTCTATCCGTCGGGGCACATGGTGTACCTGGACGCCGGCTCGCGCACGGCATTGAAGGCCGACCTGGCGCGCTTATACGACGCCGCCACGACCGACCACCAGGCCGTCGCGCGCATCCGCATGCTGCAAGCGCGCAAGGCCTGAGCCCGGTTTGCGGATCAATACCCGCGGTAATACGGGTGGTAGTAATGCGGGCGGTCGTAATAGCCGCCTGCCGGCACCACCACGCACGCACTCAGCGCAGAGGTCGCGGCAGCGGCAAGGATGAGCAGGGCGATGGTGCGTTTCATGATGAGGCTCCGTGGTGATCGTTGGACTTGGCCTCACTGTATGGAAACGCTTCGCAACCGCGCTTTACCGTTTGTAAGCAAAACTGTGACGCGCAAGCCGGTGATCGGCGGCCGGCCTCAGGCGGACCCCGCTCGCACCGTGGCGGCCGTAATTTGCCGTTACCTTTGCGATCAGACTGTGGAGCAGACCGGGCCTGTTCCGCGACTGTCAGCACAGCGCCACAATGTTCCACGAACTTATCGCCACACTATTGACAGATCGTCGAGATAGGCGGGAAATACAACAAACGGCAAACGTTGGGCTTCAAGTTTGAACGCACAGCGCCGATAGCCGTTCATATAGATGTCGGGGCGTCTCGGTCTAGCCGGGACAGCAAAGCCCTGCGGGGACCATGCGATGCGCACCGCCCAACCGTGCGCGTCGGCAACACACATCGGGGGGACGCATCATGGCCAACATTCTGGAATCCACCATCGCCTGGGCTGCACCGTGCCTGATCGCCACCGCGATCGTCGTGCCGGTCATGTGGGGCAAGCTGCGCACGCGCCGTGTGCTCGAAGCGATGCACGAAGCGCGCGAACACCGCGAAGAGTGATCGGCCGATCGGCCCGCTGCGCCGATCCCATCTGCTTCTCGCACTGATTGAAAACGAAAACGGGCGCCGCACTGCTGTGGGCGCCCGTTTGGCATTCTGCGAGGCAGAGTGCGGCGCGTCCCGTTGCGCCGCAACCGTGTTCGCTCAGGCTGCCACGGCCTGGCTGACAACGTCGCGCATGGCGGCGTGAGCGGCTTCGAGGGCCTGTGCGCGGGCGTCCGGGCCCATCGCCAGGCGTTCGGCGCGCACGAATTGCACATCGGTGATGCCGAAGAAGCCGAACACGGTCTTCAGATACGCCTCCTGGAAATCCATGGCGGCGGCCGGACCGGCGGAGTACATGCCGCCGCGCGTCGATGCAACGATCACCTTCTTGCCGCCGGCCAGGCCAACCGGGCCGGTTTCCGTGTACTTGAACGTACGGCCGGCCTGCGCCACGCGGTCGATCCAGGCCTTGAGCTGGCTCGGCACCGAGAAGTTGTACATCGGCGCGCCGACCACGATCACGTCGCTGGCGAGCAGTTCATTCACGAGCGTTTCCGAGCGGGCATGCTCGGCGCGGGTCGCGTCGTCGAATTCGTCAGCGCCCGTGGCGCGGAAGCCGGCGGCAATGGCGCCGTCCAGGTGAGGAATGGCTTCGACGGACAGGTCGCGGTGGACGACGGTGGCGCTCGGGTTTTCGCGGCGCAGCTCGTCAACAATGGCGGCGCTCAGGAGGCGCGAAGCCGAGGCGTCACCGAGGATGCTCGAATCGATGTGAAGGACTTGCATGGTGTCTCTCCAAAAAAGGTGGGTTGCTGCAAAGATAGTGCGATGCAGCGAGTTCCAGTAGTGGGTTGAATCGACACACATCGTTCTATGGGTGAGACAATGCGCCGGTGCTTTGGAGAACGGCCATGGAAGACCTGAACGACCTCGTCCTGTTTGCCAGCGTGGTAACGCATGGCAGTTTTTCCGGCGGCGCCCGCGCGCTCGGGATTCCCAAATCGCGCGTGAGCCGGCGCGTGGCCGATCTGGAAACGCGCCTGGGGGTGCGGCTGCTGCAGCGATCAACGCGGGCGGTGCATGTCACGGACGTGGGCTCGGCGTTCTTCACGCATTGCGAATCGATGACGCAGGCCGCGCGTGCCGCCTTCGAAGTGGCCGAGCATGCCAGCGAGAAACCTTCCGGCCGGCTGCGCGTAAGTTGCCCGGTGGGCGTGGCGCACGTGTTTATCGCACCCGTGCTGTCCAAATTCCTGCGCGCGCAACCCGATGTGCGGCTGGAACTGGACGTGACGAACCGCCGTGTCGACGTGATCGGCGACGGCTACGACGTGGCGCTGCGCGTGCGCTCGACGCTGGACGATTCCAACCTCGTCGTGCGCAGCTTTGGCGTGAGCGACCAGGTGCTGGTGGCCAGCCCGTCGTTTGTCGCCGAGCATGGCCCGTTCGAGACGCCCGAATCGATGCGCGGCGTGATGGGCGTGGGCGTCGACGGCGCGGCCGGAGAGCGGACGCGCTGGCGCCTGACTGCGCCTGAAGGCGGCGCGGTCGATATCGAATACACCCCCGCACTGGTGACGGACGACCTCTACCTGATGGGGCAGACGGCACTGGCCGGCATTGGCGTTGCGCAGCTTCCGTTCAACCTGTGCGCGGAGCCGGTGCGCGATGGCCGGCTGGTCGTGCTGCTGCCGGAATACCGCTTGCCGGTGCACCAGTTTCACGCGGTGTTTCCGTCACGCCGGGGGCTGGTGCCGGCTGTGCGCGCGTTCATCGAATTCCTGGCCGAGGAGCTGCCGGGCATGACGGCAAACGTCAGCCGGTGCTACGAGGACATCGTCCGCCAACCCGATCGTTGACTCTGCAACGAATGCGAATCGGCAGTATCATCAACGGCTTCGCTTCTCCCATTGGCGCGCGTGCCCCGAGCGGCATTCGCGCATTCCCATGTCCTCCCGCGCCAGCATTGAACCGCCCAAGCCAGACACGCCCACTGCGCCCATCGCGTCGGCACCCAGCCCGCTGGACGCGCTACCGGTGGCCGACATTCCCGTGATGGCGGTGATGGGCGGGCTGATGCTCGCCATTTTGCTGGGCGCGCTGGAGCAGACCATCGTTGCGGTGGCGCTGCCCGTGATCGCCGGCGAATTCAACGGCTTTGCGCTGATGGCGTGGCTGGTGTCGGCGTATCTGGTGGCGTCCACGGTCGTCACGCCCATCTACGGCAAGTTGAGCGACCTCTACGGCCGCCGCGCCATGCTGACGACGGCCATCGTGCTGTTTGTGCTGGCATCGGTGGCGTGTGCGCTGGCGACCAGCATGCCGATGCTGCTGTTTGCGCGCGTGCTGCAGGGCCTGGGTGGAGGCGGTCTGATCTCGGTGTCGCAGGCGACGATTGCCGATGTGGTGCCGCTGCGCGGCGCGGCCGCTACCAGGGCTACGTGAGCGGCATGTGGGCCATGGCCAGCCTCGCCGGGCCGGTGATCGGCGGCTATCTCACCCATTACCTGTCGTGGCGCTGGATCTTCTGGATCAACCTGCCGCTGGGCATCGTCGCGCTGCTCGTCGTGCGCCGCACGCTGCGGCATCTGCCGGTGGCGCATCAGCGTCGCCCCATCGACGTGCCGGGCGTGGTGCTTTTTGCCGCGGGGCTGACTGCGCTCTTGCTGATGATCACCCGGGTGGGGCAGGGCACGCCGCTCACGCAGCCCGACAACCTCGGCCTGCTGGCCGGGGCCGTGGTGTTGCTCGGCGCCTTTGTCTGGCAGGAAAACCGCGCCGTCGAACCCATCATTCCGCTGTCGATGTTCCGGGTGCGCACGGTCACGATCTGCTGCCTGGCGCTGTTCCTGTGCTTCTTCCAGCTGATCGCCACGTCGGTGCTGATGCCGCTGCGTTTCCAGATGGTGGCCGGTGCCAGCCCCGACGCCGCGGCGCTGCGCCTCGTGCCGCTGACGCTGTCGATTCCGCTCGGCGCCTTCATCGCCGGCAAGTGGATGACGCACAGCGGCCGCTATAAGCCGCTGATGGTGGGCGGCGCATGCGTGGTGCCGTTTGCTGTGGCATCGCTGGGTTTGCTGGACCCGCACAGCGTGTTGGCGCTGACCTTGGCGATGATCGTGCTGGGCCTGGCGATTGGCGTGCAATTTCCGACCGGCCTGGTCGCCACGCAAAACGCGGTGCCGCCGCAGACGGTGGGCCTGGCCACGGCGCTGACGGCGTTCTCGCGCCTGCTGGGTGGCGCTGTGGGTGTAGCGGTGCTGACGTCCGTGCTGATTGCGCTGCTGCGTCAGGCTGCGCCCGAAGCACAGGTGGCCGCCGGCGGCGGCGTGCTGATGGACCTTTTCCACGCGGCACTTGCCAGCAGCGGTGCCGACGCCCAGGCGCTGCAACGCGCAGGCGAGCGCGTTCCGGCATCTGTTCTTCTTTGCCGCCGCGGTGTCGGTGATTTCGCCGCTGCTGATCGTGCGGCTGGAAGAGAAGGCGCTGCGCGGCAAGGTGTCGCTTGCCGAAGCCATCGAGTAAAAGCTGGGCGCGCTAGCTGGCTGCAGGCGCCAGCGCCCGCCTTCGAGCGCGGCGCGCCACGCTGCCGTCATGCAACGCCCAGCGCAGCGTCGGCGCCACGGTGCGCATGGCCGCCGATGCAAAGGCCGCCTGCAGCGGCGGCCGCTTGAGATCGAGCATCTGTATTGCCCACGGCGGCAGCAACTGGATGCCCGCATCCAGGAAGAGGCGTACCGCCGGGCGCAACCCCGGGCGCGGCGCCTGCCACGTCATCAAGACTTCCACCACCGTGCGCGTGCGATCGCTGGCCACCAGCTCGGCACGCATCGCATTCAGATAGGTCTGGACCGCCGCCCGCGATTTCGGCACGTCGCGCGCCGAGCATCTCGGCCACCAGCGCGGTCTCTTCAAAGTAACGATCCTGCTGCGCGCCGCTCAGGCTGCCATCCACATAGCGCAGATAGCCCGCCAGGAAGCTCGACATCTCGGCCACGTGCACCCAGGTGAGCAGGTCGGGGTCGTTGGCGGAATACGGCCGGCCATCGGGCGCGATGCCCTGCACGCGGTCGTGGATGGTCTTCACCCGCTCGATGAGCGCCAGCGCATCTTGCCGGCTGCCGTACGTGGTGCCGGCCACGAACTGCGCGGTGCGGCCCAGGCGCCCCTGCAGGTCTTCACGAAAGTTGGAGTGATCCCACACGCCGGCCAGCGCTCGTGGGTGCAGCGCCTGCAACAACAATGCGCTGATGCCGCCGGCCATCATCGCCGGGAAATCGGCGTGCACCTTCCAGCAGACTGCATCGGGGCCGAACAGGCCGGGGTCGCCCGGCGGCGAGGCAATGTCGAGGGTGAGGCTGCCGGTGGCGCGCGTCAGGCCGCGGATCTGATTGGCGATGCGTTCGCGAATGGCGTCGAGTGGCGAGGGCATGGTGCCGAAGGTGCCGGGAAGCACGAGGCGGAGAAGCGCCCATTTTACCGAGCCGCACCGCAGCACACGATGCCCGCCGTGATGACAGAACGCCGCATGACCGATGTGCCGGCGCAGGACCATTTGTTGCGACGGCATGTGCATCCGCGCCTCCTAGAATGAAGAACGATTCCACGAGAACGCCATGCCTATGACCCCCCATCGACATTCCGCCTGGTCAGGTTTGCTTGCCCTGAGTGCTTTGATGGCAGGCCTGTGCCTCAGCGTCCCGGCGCGTGCGGCGGACAACGCGCAAGCGCTGCGCGACAAATACCAGACCGTGGCGCCGCAGTTGGCTGACAACGCGTTCCACCGCCCGCTGGTCCTGGAATCCACCGAAGCGCCCGAACGGCTCAAGAGCGACATCTATAGCGTGCTCGACTACCCGTTCGCCACCGTCAGGAGCGCATTGGGCGACCCTGAGCGCGGCGCTGCCAACTGGTGCGACGTGCTGATCCTGCATCTGAACATCAAGTACTGCCATGCCACGCAGGGCACGGAGAGCAGCGTGTTGAACGTGAATTTGGGCCGCAAGGTGGAGGACTCGCTTTCCAGCAGCTACCGCCTCGAGTTCGGTTATCACCCTGTTGTCAGCAATGCGGATTACTTCCGCGTGGAACTCAGCGCGGCTTCCGGCCCGCTCAGCACCCGGGACTACCACATCATGCTGGAGGCCATTCCCGCCCCTGGCGCCGGCAACCACACCTTCCTGCACCTGACCTACGCGTACGGCTATGGAACGGCCGGTCGACTGGCGATGCGCACGTACCTCGCCACCGTGGGCAGCGGCAAGGTCGGTTTTACCAAGACGGCGGAATCTTCATCAGGCGGGGAGCCCGAATATGTGGGCGGCGTGCGGGGCCTGCTCGAGCGCAACACGATGCGCTACTACCTCGCGATCGACGCCTATCTGAAGTCGCTGTCTGCGCCGCCGGACAAGCGCGTGCAGCAGCGGCTGAACACGTGGTTCAACGCCACCGAGCAGTACCCGCGCCAGCTGCATGAAGTGGAACGGCAGGATTACCTGCAGATGAAGCATCACGAAATCGAGCGCCAGCAGACGGCGCAGTGACGCTCTTGGTAAGTCAGGCCGGGCGGTAGACCTTGGCAAAGCGCTGCGCCTGCACGACGCCGTAGTCGCCGGGGGCGTATTGGAGCACCCAGTCGCCTGCCTGGCCATGCAGCACGTCGCCGGCCTCGGAGCGCGCCATCGAGAACGCTTCACGCATCTGCTTGGCCAGCACCACGCTCGGTCGGTTGTGGTAGGCGCCAGCCTGACCATGCGCGAGCGATGCATCGGCGGGAACGTATTTCGCATCGAAACGCTCGCGCGAGACCACCCAGCGGTCTCCGGTCGAGCCGGTGATCAGCGCATCGCCGGGGGCGTAGCGGTTCGGGCCTTCGAGGCTCATCAGCTCGCCGGCTTCGGCGGCAAAGTCGACGTGGACAGTCTCGTCCTTGACGAAGGGGCGGGCGGCGGGGTCCGTGCGGAGGTCGACGTGTTGCAGGGCGGGCATGAGGTGACGCAAAAGGCGATGAAAGCCCGGGTGGGGCGAAAGGCCGTAAGCGTAGCGCAAATGGCGCCGTGGGGCCCCGCGTTTCGGCCGCGGCGCCCGTCATGCGGTGTAGGACCGTGTAACCAACGCCGATAGAGCGACGAGCCCATCGCGCGCACAATACCGCAGCTCAATTTTGCGGAGTGTGCATGCTCATCGATTGGTCCCTTATCGCCACGCGGGAGGCTGACGCGCTGCACGACACGGTCGTCGACATGGAAGGCTGGGCGATGCCGCTGGACGCCGCGGCGCAGTCCGCCGACTACTTCCTGCTGAGTGCCGAAACGCCGTGCTGCGGCGGTTGCGTGTCGCGCAACCCGGCCACCAGCATCGAAGTCCTTGCGGTGCAGCCGCTTCCGGTGGGTGACATGACGCGCGTGCGGGGCCGGCTGGTGCGCTTGCAGGACGACCCCGCAGGCTGGCGTTATCAATTGGTGGATGCGTCGCTCGCGCCCGGGCAGCCTGCGGCCGGATCGCCACGCGTCAGCCGTCGCGTGTTCCTCGCGGCGGGTGCGGCGATGGGCTTGGCAGCCTGCGCGCCGGGCCGCTTTGCCAACTACACCGATGCGCCGTCAGAGGCTTCGTCCATGTGGACGCCGCCGGCCGGCACGCTGACCATCGATATGCACAGCCACGCCGGGCGCGTGACTGTCTCGCGCGATCCCAAGATCGGCGCCAACCGCCCCTTCTTGCCGGCGGCGGAGCCGATGCGCGCCGGCGGCATGCAGGTCATCTGCCTGGCCATCGTGACCGACACCACGGCCGTGCACGTGGGCGCTGGCGGCAACCGTTTCGAGGCGTTCCGCACGCCCGAGCCCGGGGAGCTTTACCAGCTCGGCATGACAGAGTTTGCGCGTGCCCAGCGGCTGATCGAGCGTGAGCAACTGCATGTGGTGACCGACGCCGCATCGCTGGCCGCCATGGGCACGCAGGGGCCGAGCGTCATCATCGCGTCGGAAGGTGCGGACTTTCTGGAGGGCCGCATCGAACGCGTGGACGAGGCCTACACGCAGCACCGTCTGCGGCACCTGCAGCTGACGCATTACCGCGTGAATGAACTGGGCGATATCCAGACCGAGCCGCCCGTGCATGGCGGCCTGACGGATTTCGGCGCCGATGTGGTGCGCCGCTGCAATGCGCTGGGCATTGTGGTGGACGTAGCGCACGGCACGTATGACCTCGTCAAGCGTGCAGCGGCGACGACGACCAAACCGCTGGTGCTGTCGCATACGGCGCTGTCAGGGTCGCCCAGGCCGCGCAGCCGGTTGATTTCCGCCGACCATGCACGCGCGGTGGCGGACACCGGCGGCGTGATTGGCGTGTGGCCCAATGCGGCGGATTTTCCCAGCCTCGATGCCATGGCGCTGGGCATCAAGCGTATGGCCGATGTGGTGGGCGTGGCGCACGTGGGGCTGGGCACTGACATGTTGGGTTTCATCCGGCCGCCGGTGTTTACCAGCTATACGCAGTTGCCGGCGCTGGCCACGGCATTGCTGAAGGCGGGATTCACGGCAGTGGAAGTTGGCCAGATCCTGGGCGGCAACTACCGGCGCGTGTTCGAAGCGACGGTGGGTTGATCGGTGCCCGCAAGGCGGCAAAACCTTGCGGGCCCGATCACCGCACTTCCCCGTGTGCCCTGCTTATCAGCGGTGTATCAGCGGTCGTACTCGACTGACGTGGTGAAGTTCAGATCCAGCGGGTCGGCCCACGACATGTTGGTGAACGACATGTCCTGCGTGCCCGTCCACCCCGTCACCGCCGGGAAGGCCGTCCCCTGGTCACCCGCCACGTTCAGCGTGAGCGTGGTCCCGGGCGCAGCCGGCGAGGCGCGGCCCACGCCGTTGACGAACACCGTCGGCTGGCCCGACATCGTGGAACGGATCTGCACATTGACGCGCTTCACGAACGGCACGCCGGCCTTGGTCGTCCACGTGACCGGCAGGGTGGGGCCGCCCGCAAACGTCGATGCCGTGCCCGGGGTGAGGATGTCGCGCGTGGCCTGTGAGACGTCCTGCCACGTGTACTGGCGCAGCGCATCGGGCGAAGGCGATGGCGTGCGCAGGCGCACCGTGTACGTCTTCGACGGCTGGCTCGTCACGCCCCCTGATAGATGGCGATCGTGTAGGCGCTGAACGGCGTGATCGTCGCGAGCTCCGATGCCGTCAGTTGCGGCTTGGCCCAGGCCGTGTTGTTGCGCGGCGCATCGCCCGGCCACGTGAAGCTGCCTTGATTGGCCGGGTCTTGCGCCACGCCTGCCAGGCGGAAGTTATTGCGGCAGGCGCTTTGCTTGGCCAGCAGCGCAAGCTGCGCCGGGGTCTGGCTTGCGCCAATCTGGGCGCGGATGTTGAGCGTGTCGCAGGTGCCGGAAGACGGCTGCAGGAACACGCCATTGCGCAGGCCCGGGCCGGTCACGATCGCGAAATCGACCGGCGTGCCGGCGGCGTCGACGATGCCGACCTGCATGTTGATCGAATCGACAAACGCATTGGTGCCCGTCATTGCGGTGGCGCTGTTCAACCAGTCCCACTTCTGCGCGTTGGCGTTGACCTTGGTGAACACGGCGCGCTGGTTGCCGACGATACGCCAGCCGTTGTCGCCGCTGGCGCGGGCGGCGGGCTGCACCGCCACTTGCACGTGCTGCTGCATGCCGTCGCGAAGGCCGTCGGCGCGGGTCCAGGCGAGCTTGACCCACAGCGTGTCACCGCTGCTGGATGTCACGCGGATGATCTCCGGCAGGCTGAAGCTGGCGTTGTTCATCGCGTCATCGGCAAACAGGCCGGGCGCGCCGCCGCCCAATGCGGGGCCGAATTCCTTGTCGGCAGTCAGGCCGTTGTTCAGGTAGGCCGACGGCACGCCGTTGATGAGCGCGCCGCTGGCCACGTCGTCCACGAAGATCTGACCGCAGACGGGTACGCTGCCGCCCGTGCGCGCCGCGCCCGTGGAACCCGCAAAGCACTGATTGAGCGCCGTTTGCAGCGCCACCAGATCGGACGCGGTCGGCAGGTTCGAGACGGGGTTGCCATTGATGGTCGCCACGCTTGGCAGGCTCGCCTTGTCGCTGGGCTGGGGCGCTACGCCTGGCGAGAGCTGCAGCTGCGCAGGCGTATCGCTCGACGCGCCTGCCACGGAGCTGATCTGCACGCTGCCGTCCGGCAGCACGTTCACCTTCACTTGATCGAGCAGACGATCGAGCCCCGGGGCGCCGGCCGTCAATGGGCCCGAGATCAGATCTACCCCGGTGTTGCCGGTGGCGGCCAGCAGGTCGGCCAGCGCGGCGGCATAGGCGGCGACGGTGCTGGAGACGGTCTGCGCGGTCACCTTGCTCTGCAGCAGGCCCGTGTTGCCCAGGAGCTTGCTCGGGTTGTCGCCGACGATGGTGGCCGCAATGGCGTTGGTGATGGGCGTGATGTTGATCGTCTGCGTGCCGGCGCTGGCAGACAACGCAATCAGGGTGGCCTGCGAATCGGCAACGTTGCCGGCTGCCGACAGCACGAACGGCGCGGTAAGACCCGTGACCGTGCACTGGAAGGCGCCCGTCGTGGCGTTAGCGGGGCAGTCGACCGACTTGCCGCTCGCATCCATCAGCGTGACCGTGGCGCCTTGCATGGCTGCACCCGTGGCAGCGACCCCGCTGACGGTCTGTGCTGCCGGAACGTTGGTGCCTGGCGCCGTGCTGGCGTTGCTGCCGGAATCGCCACCGCCGCAGGCCGACAGGGCAAGCGTGGCCAGTGCGATTGCAATGGGGGTGAGTTTCATGGAGTCCTCCCTGGATCGTGGGTGCGCCGTACATGCGACGCCGTTATTCGGCACGGAGATTCTCGAAGCACGCCCCAGGCACCCGCATCATTCATTTGGAGGAAAGCGTCGCCAAATGAACGATGTTGATTGGCGCACGCGCGTGTTACGTTTGCGCGCATAACATGTCCGCTGCCACTTTGTTTACACCGGGTGAGCACGGCGGGCGCCATGGCCAGACAGCCATCCTTCGGGGGAGGGGAGTGTGCTTAAAGACCAGCTCATTGGTGATCTGTACGAAGCTGCGGTGACGCAGGACGGTTTCCTGGACGTGTTTCACGACGTCACGGAAGCGCTGGGCGCCAACGTGTTCCACATGTTCAGTTGGGACCCCGTTCGGAACGCGCCCCATCTTTCGACTTACTCCCCAGGGCGGGGTGGGACGATGCCATTGCCCGCTACGACCAGTACTACGGCGCGCTTGATCCGCGGCGCGCGCATGTCGAGCGTGCCGCGCAGGGCGAGTTTGCTTTCTGCCAGGACTACGTGTCCGATGCCTACGTCGAGCGCAGCGAGTTCTACCAGGACTTTCAGCTTCCGTCGGGATTTCGCTACCTGATGGGCGTGCGGCTGGCGCGTCCCGGCGGCAGCGACATCCTGCTGGGCATGCTGCGCGCGAACGGCCGCGCTCCGTTTTCCGATGAGGAACGCGCCACGGCTGCCGGCATGACGGGCCACTTGCAGCGCACCATCAATCTCTGGCAGGACACGCGCGTGCTGCATCGCGATGCAGCCGTCGGGGCAGAATTGATGGAGCAGCTCGGCCTGGCCGTGTTCGCGCTCGGGCGGGATCAGCGTGTGCTGTTTGCCAACGCGCAGGCCGAAGCGTTGCTGCGCGCATCGACTTGCCTGCGGCTGGAGCACGGCCGGCTGGCTGCCGCGTTTGCCGCCGACAACGATGGCCTGCAAGCCGCGCTGGCGCGGGTGGCGAAGTCACGCAAGGGCGAGAGCCTTGCCGTGCGGCCGGCACTCGGGGCGCCGCACGAAGTCTTCCTCGGTATTTCGCAATTGCCGGCCAACGCCGCCCATGCCGCGTTCGGCGATGCCGCCATGCTGGTCACGGCGCGCCGCAAGGGCGATGCCGTACCGGTGACGGCCGTGCAACTGCGCCAGGCGTTTGGTTTGTCAGCGGCGGAGGCGGCGGTGGGTGAAGCGCTGATCGCCGGCAAGACGCCTGACGAATACGCGGCCAACGCCAACGTCGCCATGTCGACCGTGCGTTCGCAGCTGCGGGCCATCTTTGAAAAGACGTGCACGCGATCGCAGGCGGAGGCCGTGGGCGCAATGCTGTGGGTGCTGTCGCAGCGCAGGCCGCAACGCTAGACGGCTGTCAGGAAAATACCGGACGGAAGAAGCTGCGTTCGTAGCTGACGATGCAGCCGGTGTCTTCGGCGTACTGGAAGGCCGCCATGCAATCGGGGTCGGTCTTGGCGCGCTCGCGATAGACCTCGTAGGTCGCCAGGCTCGGGAACGAGAACAAGGCCAGCGCGACGTTGTTCGCCCCTTCCGATGGGAGAAAGTAGCCGTGGTGCTGGCCGCCGAATTTTTCGACCAGGGGAATCCACATCTTTCCGTAGGCTTCGAATTCGGCAAGCCGTGCCGGGTTGATGATGTAGCGGAGGTAGCAGGTGATCATGGCGCGTGTGGTGAGGTCGGAAGCGCACGAGCCTAAACGTCCGCCCGCGGTCCGGTCAATGCCGTATGCGGGCGGCGTGCTCAGTAGTAGCGCAACTCCGTCGCCTTGCCGTGGAACACCTTGTACGAGTAGATCGTGTAGCCGACGATGGTCGGCAGCACAATCGCCACGCCCACCAGCATGAATTCAAGCGATTCCGGTGCGCTTGCGGCCTGCCAGATGTCGAGCCGATCCACCACCAGATACGGGAAGAGGCTGTAGGCGAGGCCATTGAAGGCGAGCAGGAAGATGGCCCCGGTACCGACGAACGGCGCCCAGATCAGATGTTCATCACCCTTGGCAATCTGCTGGGGCAGGCGGCGCAGGACCCAGTCGATCAGCAGGAACAGCACGATGGTCACCAGCGGCACCGGCGCCAGCAGGATGATGTTCGGCAGCGCAAACCACTTGTCGAACACGCGTGTGCTGACCCACGGCGTCGCCAGCGACACGGCGGCCACGCCCAGCGCGGTGAACCACAGGCTGCCGCGTGCCCACTGCACCGCGCGCAGCTGCAACGCGCCTTCCGTCTTCATGATGAGCCACGTGGCACCCAGCAGCAGGTAGCCGGCAATCAGGCCGCCCGCCGTGCAGATCGCAAAGATGACGTTGGCGGCGTCGTACTGAAAGCCGGTGATGTATAGCCCGAGCATCAGGCCCTGCGCAGCGGTGGCGATGACCGAGCCTGCATAGAACGCGCGGTTCCACCACGGCTTGTGGTGCGCGCGCGCCTTGACCCGAAAGTCGAATGCCACGCCACGCAGGATGAGCCCGAACAGCATCAGCGCCACCGGCAGATACAGCGCGCCCAGGATCTCGCCATGGGCGGCCGGAAACGCCACCAGCAACAGCCCGACACCGAGTACGAGCCAGGTTTCGTTGGCGTCCCAGAACAGGCCGATGGAGGCGATCATGGTGTCCTTCTCGGCGTCGTCGGCGCGGCGCAGCAGGATGCCGACGCCGAGGTCGTAGCCGTCGAGGACGACATAGGCCAGCACGGCAATCCCCATCAGGGCCATGAAGACCACCGGCAGCCAGCCGGCGGGTTGGGTGAGGTCGGGGATGGCGTTCATGCTTGGCTCCGGGCGGGTTGGGCGAAGACCGGGTTGGGTGTTTCGATGACGGGTGTGCCGGTGGCATCGGGGTCGGTGGGATCGATCACGCCACCGGCCTTGCGGGCCAGATAGAACACCACGCCGATATACGAGGCGATGAGGAACGCGTACAGCGCGAGATACATCGCCAGCGTGCTGCCGATCATGCGCGCGGGCACGGACGACGCTGCCTGCGCGGTGGTCAGCACGCCGTAGACGAGCCACGGCTGACGGCCGATCTCGGTGACGTACCAGCCGGCCACCACAGCGACCCAGCCGGAGAACGTCATGGCGACGAGGGCACGCGCCAGCCAGCGCGGCAGCTCGCCGTTGCGGCGAAGGCGCCAGGCGCTTGTCCACGACACCGCCAGCATCAGCAGCCCCACGCCCACCATCAAGCGGAAGGCGAAGAACACGGGCAGCACGGGCGGATGCTCGTCAAACTGATCGAGCCCGCGTACCTCGCCGTCGAGCGAATGCGTGAGATACAGCGATGCCAGCTTCGGCACCGCGATCTCGTAGCGGTTGCTGTGCGAAGCCGCATCGGGAATGCCGAACAGCACGGCGGGCACGCCGCGTTCGGTTTGCCAGATGCCTTCCATCGCGGCCAGCTTGGCCGGTTGATGCTCCAGCGTGTTGAGGCCGTGCGCATCACCGGCGGCAATCTGCAGCGGGATCAGCATGGCTGCAAGCACCACGCCGGTCTTGAGCGCCGCACGTACATCGCCGCCGCGGTCGTTGCGCAGCCAGCGGTAGGCCGATACCCCCGCCAGGAGGAACGACACCGTCAGTCCCGAGGCCAGCAGCATGTGCGTGAACCGGTAGGGGAACGACGGGTTGAAGATGATCGCCAGCCAGCTTTGCGGATGCGCGCGGCCGTCGATCATCACGTAGCCGGCGGGGGTCTGCATCCACGAGTTGAGCGCGATGATCCAGAACACCGAGATGGTCGTGCCCAGGGCAACCAGGAACGTCGCGAATGTGTGGATGCGCGGGCTTACGCGGCCCGTGCCGAACAGCATGATCCCCAGAAAGCTGGCTTCCAGAAAGAACGCCGTCAGCACTTCATACGCCAGCAGCGGCCCGGCGATGTTGCCGACGGTATTCATATAGCCCGGCCAGTTCGTGCCGAACTGGAAGCTCATCGTGACGCCGGACACCACGCCCAGCGCGAACGTCAATGCAAAGACCTTCACCCAAAGGCGATAGGCGGACATCCAGGCTTCGTCACCGGTCTTGCGATAGCGCAGCTTGAAGAACAGCAGCACCCACGCAAGCGCGATGCTGATGGTGGGAAAGAGGATGTGGAAGGTGATGTTGGCGCCAAACTGGATGCGCGCCAGGACAACGGGATCGAGCGACATGGTTTTTCTTGATACGGGCTACTTCGATTTGCCGCCAACGACAACGGCAAGCTTGTTCTTCATTTCCAGCAGCTTGTGCACCTTGGCGCCCATCTTCATGAGCTGCTGCAGCGATTCGGCGTCGAGCTTCTGCACGTCGTCGAACCAGTTCGTCATGAGCGTGATGAGCTGGTACATCTCCTTCATGCGCGCCTGGGCGTGGCGGTCGTCGGGGTCGGTCGGGGATTCGAGCATCACGTCGCGCAGCAGCGAAAGCGTGGGGTCGATCTCGCGCTTGCGGCGCTCTTCGGCCAGCGTGCGGAAGATGGTCCAGATGTCATCCGGGGCGGAAAAATATTCCCGCCGGTCGCCCGGCTTGTGCGAAAGGCGGACCAGCTTCCAGGACTCCAGCTCCTTCAGCCCGATGCTCACGTTGGAGCGGGAGAAGCCCAGCGCCTCGGCGATCTCGTCCGCGTTGATCGGCTCGCGCGCGGCGTAGAGCAGCGCGTAGATCTGCCCGACGGTGCGGTTGATGCCCCAGCGGCTGCCCATCTCGCCGAAATGCAGGACGAAGCGCTGTTTCAAGGGGGAGAGTTGCATTGTTTTGATCTTTCTCAATTTTTAGGAATTTGTGAAAGTTTAGCCGTCTTGGCCGGCCCTGCAATGTGGCGCGCTGTCGCGGGGGGTGTGCTGTGGTTCGGGAGCTATCGCGTCGCAATATGTGAGGTTTGCTCACAACGGCGCATGTGGCGCACCGTTTTTATGTTTTATCTCAAGTTCAGGCGCCGAGAATTAACGCAGATGGGGTATTAACGAACGCGCTTGGCGGCGCTAATCCGATGCGCTCGTCGCGCGAGCCGAGAAATCTGCTCCGGATAAGGTAGATGCGAATCATTTTTCATAATGCATTTATCTGCTCGGGCAAGGGAATGAGTCGCGTCTGGTGTGCGCCGAAGCGGGGTTATCCGGCCTTAATAAATCCGGTTATGTGCCGATAATCCGTTGCGAAGCAAATCATCAAAGGAGATTCCCCATGCGTGTCAACGAACCTGTTACCCAGCGCGAATACGAGTTCCCGGACAACGCCACGCTCATGTCGACAACCGATACCCAGAGCTACATCGCGTATGCGAATGCGGCGTTTGTGGAGGTGAGCGGTTTTTCCCGCGAAGAGATCGAAGGGCAGCCACATAACATCGTGCGTCACCCGGATATGCCAACCGAGGCATTTGCCGACATGTGGGCCACGCTCAAGGCGGGGCAACCATGGACGGCGCTGGTCAAGAACCGCCGCAAGAATGGCGACCATTATTGGGTGCGTGCCAATGCAACGCCCGTGGTGCGTAACGGCCGGACCAGCGGCTATATGTCAGTGCGCACCAAGCCCACGCGCGAGGAGATCGCTGCAGCCGAGGCGCTCTACAAGGATTTCCGCACCGGCCAAGCCGGCAGCCGGAAGTTTCACAAGGGTCTGATCGTGCGAACCGGGTTGATGGCCTGGCGTTCGGTGTTTCAGGTGATGCCGGTGCGCTGGCGCATCCGGCTCACGTTTCTCACATTGCTGCCCGCGCTGGTGGCGGTGGCGTGGGCGTTTGGGCTCTCCGGCGCGGCGCTCGGCGGTTTTGCCGGCGCGTTGCTCGTGGCGCTGGCGCTGGCGTCGTGGTCATTGAAGGTGCAGATCGCCACGCCGCTTGAAAAGCTGCAGGAGCTCGCCCTGAGCGTGGCCACGGGTGAGAGCCGGAAAGTCGCCATCGCAGACCGCGTGGACGAGATCGGCATGACGCTGCGCACGATCAGCCAGCTCGGGCTGATGTTTCGCTGGTTGATCGACGACGTGGCCGAGCAGGTCGTCAACGTGCAATCGGCCAGCCAGGAGATCGCCAAGGGCAACGGCGACATCAACATCCGCACGGAGCAGGCCGCTGCCAGCCTGGAAGAAACCTCCAGCTCGATGACGCAGATGACCGCCACGGTGGCCAGCAATGCCGAGACGGCCGGGCAGGCCAACACGTTGTCGAGCGCGGCCACCCAGGCGGCGGTCAACGGCGGCCGTGCCATGGAACAGGTGGTCTCCACCATGAGCGCCATCACGCAGAGCGCCAAGCAGATCGCCGACATCATCGGCGTGATCGACAGCATCGCCTTCCAGACCAACATCCTGGCGCTCAATGCGGCCGTGGAAGCCGCGCGTGCCGGCGAGCAGGGGCGTGGTTTTGCTGTCGTCGCGGGCGAGGTGCGTGCGCTTGCGCAGCGCAGCGCCGGTGCAGCCAAGGAGATCAAGGAGCTGATCGGCACCAGTGTCGACAAGGTGGAATCGGGCTCGCGGCTGGTGGACGACGCCGGCAAGACCATGGACGACATCGTCGAACAGGTCAAAAAGGTTTCGGCCATGATCGCCGACATCAGCCTGGCGACGGCGCAGCAGACCGAAGGCATCACGCAGGTCAGCCAGGCGGTCAATCATCTGGATCAGGTCACGCAGGAGAACGCCACGCTGGTCGGACAGAGCGCAGCGGCGGCCGAGGGCCTGCGCATCCAGGCGACACGCTTGGTGGAGGCGGTGAACGTGTTCCGTTGAACACGACGCAATTGCAAAAACCGTGTGAGCGCCGCATCGCGATTGTGCGGTCTTCGCCTACTATGCCTGTGCGGTAACGTCCTCAAAACGCACATTCATTGGAGCGCGAACATGGCCTCACACGGTTTGATTGCCTGGTTGATCATCGGCGCGGTAGCGGGTTGGCTGGCCGGCATCCTGGTCAAGGGCGGTGGTTTCGGCATCTTTGTCGACATCGTGGTCGGCATCGTCGGTGCGTTCATCGGCGGATGGCTGGCGGGGGTGCTGGGCATCTCGCTGGGCGGCGGGTGGATCGGCTCGATCGTCACGGCGGTCATCGGCGCGGTGATCCTGCTGTTCATCATCCGGCTCATCAAGCGCGCATAGCGCAAGGCAGCACCAATCCCAAGAACGGCGGTGGATGCGGATGTCATCCAACCGCCGGATTTCAACATGCACCGCATCACCTAGACTGGTTGAACCAAGGGCAGCCGCGCCGCGCCACAAGCGCCTGCGCGGCCGGTACACGCTAACCCGGCGAGGCCACCATGTCTGACCAGCTCACCACTGCACCGCAAGAACTCTACGAAGGGTTCGAGATTCACGTTGTGCCAAGCCCGACTCGGGCAGACTCCACGCGCTACACCTACACCGGCTACGTGTGCCACCCCGGCGCCGATCCGCAGTTGACCGGTCACGTCGTGGCGTTTCATGCCGATGGCGACGAGACCTTCCGCAGTCCCGAAGAAGCCATGGAAGAAGCCGTGCACGTGGCGCGCAGCATTGTCGACGGCACGCATCCGGATCTGTCTGTGCTGTCGATCGTGACGCACGGCTACTGACGTCGGTTACGGATCCGGCAGCTTCTCCTTCCACACGTCATGCAGGTGATGTGCCGGTCGCCATTGGCGGCGGCCCACGCATTTGCTGTGCCGCACCATCCCGACCGCATCTGCACCGAAACCGTGCGGCGCGGTGCTCCCGCATGAGGCACGCGCGGGCGGCGATTTCTCCTCAATCTCCCGCAAACCGCGATAGCTCAAGGCTTTGCCCGCCTGGCATACCTGTTGCATAGCACCATTGCGCGGGTCAAAGGCGATTCGTGCTCTTCGTGGTGAAGGCCCTGGTGCTCAGGGCTACTTGGACAACGGCGTCCCAGACCCCGGCTACTGCAGCCGGGCTCTCGGACGCCTTTCTTTTTTGGCCCCTGATTGATGGGATTCAACATGACCGGCAAAGCGACCCGAATCGACCTGTTCAGCCTGCGCACGCCGCAGATGCGCGCCTTCCATCTGACGTGGCTCGCGTTCTTCGTGTGTTTCTACGCGTGGTTTGCCTGCGCGCCGCTCATGCCGGTGCTCAAGGGCGAGTTCCACCTCACGCCGGGCCAGATCGCCAACATCAACATCGCGGCCGTGGCGGTGACGATCCTGGTGCGACTGATTGTCGGCCCGCTGTGCGACCGCTTCGGCCCGCGCAAGACCTATACCGGCTTGCTGCTGCTCGGCGCCGTCCCCGTGCTGGGCGTGGCGCTGGCGCAAAGCTACGAGGCCTTCCTGTTCTTCCGCCTGGCGATCGGCGCGATCGGCGCGAGCTTCGTCATCACGCAGTACCACACGTCGGTCATGTTCGCGCCGAACGTGGTGGGCACGGCCAACGCCGCGGCGGCCGGCTGGGGCAACGCAGGCGGCGGTGTGGCGCAAGGCACGATGCCGCTGCTGCTGACCGCCATCGTGATGATGGGCGTGACGCAGAGCCTGGGGTGGCGCCTCGCCATGGTGGTGCCGGGCGTGGCGATGCTGATCGTCGCGGCGCTGTACTGGCGCTATACGCAGGACTGCCCGGAGGGCAACTTCAGCGCGCTGCGCGCCGCCGGCAAGACCATCGACGGCGGCAAGAAGGGCGGCTGGGGCAGCTTTGTGTCCGCTGCCGGCAACTACCGTGTGTGGCTGCTGTTCATCACCTACGGCGCGTGCTTTGGCGTGGAGATCTTCATCCACAACATCGCCGCTACCTACTACGTCGATCACTTTGGCCTGTCGCTGTCGGCCGCGGGCATGGCTGCCGCGAGCTTCGGCCTGCTGGCGCTGTTTGCCCGCGCACTGGGCGGCATCGTTTCGGACCGCGTGGCCGCCAAGCGCGGCCTGGATGCACGGACCCAACTGCTGTGCGTGCTGATGGTGGGCGAGGGCCTGGGCCTGTTCGGATTTGCCCATGCGGGCAGCGTGCCGGTCGCCATCCTGGCGATGCTCGGCTTCGGCCTGTTCACGCACATGGCATGCGGCGCGACGTATGCGCTGGTGCCGTTTATCGATCGCCGTGCGCTGGGCGGTGTGGCCGGCATCATCGGCGCGGGCGGCAACGCCGGCGCGGTGGCTGCGGGCTTCCTGCTCAAGGGCATGGCCGATACGCAGGCCACGCTGTCGGTGCTGGGCGTGCTGGTCGGGCTGTCTGCCATCTGTGCGATTGCCGTGCGCTTTTCGCCGGAACACAAGGCGCGTGAACAAGCGCTCTACGACAACACGCTGGCCGCTGCCGGCAACGCCTGAAAGAGGACATCACCATGACCATGAAGATCGTCGTCATTGGCCACGGAATGGTGGGCCACAAGTTTCTGGAAAGCCTGCTGCATGCGCCGGGCCATCACCTTCAGGTGACGGTACTGTGCGAAGAGCCGCGCCCGGCCTACGACCGCGTGCACCTGTCGGAATTCTTCACGGGCAAGACGGCGGAAGACCTTTCGCTCGTCGCGCCGGGCTTCTTTGATCGCGATGACGTGGTGCTCAAGCTCAACGCCCGCGCCACGGCCATCGACACCACCGCCAAAACGGTGACGGCCTCCACCGGCGAGGTGCTGCCGTACGACAAGCTCGTCATCGCGTCGGGCTCGTCGCCGTTTGTGCCGCCGGTGCCGGGCCGCGACCGCAAGGACTGCTTCGTCTATCGCACCATCGAAGACCTCGAAGCGATGGCCGAGTGCGGCCAACGGGCCAAGACCGGCGTCGTCATCGGCGGCGGCCTGCTGGGGCTGGAATGCGCCAAGGCGCTGCGCGACATGAACCTGCAAACGCACGTGGTCGAGTTTGCCGGCCGCCTGATGGCGATGCAGGTGGACGACGGCGGCGGCCGCATGCTGCGCCGGAAGATCGAAGACCTGGGCGTGACCGTCCACACGCAGAAGAACACGTCGGAAATCGTCGACGGCGAAACGGCGACGCACCGCCTGAACTTTGCCGACGGCACGCACCTGGAAGCCGATATGGTCGTCTTCTCGGCCGGCATCCGCCCGCGCGATGAGCTGGCGCGGGCTTGCGGGCTGGAAGTGGGCGAGCGCGGCGGCATCGTGATCGACTCCGAGTGCCGCACCTCCGCGCCCGATGTGTACGCGATTGGCGAATGCGCGCTGTGGGGCGGCAAGGTCTACGGGCTGGTTGCGCCCGGCTACGAGATGGCCCGCATCACCGCCAAGCAGATCCTGGCGGCGGACGACGCGTCGGAGTTCAGCGGTGCCGATATGAGCACCAAGCTCAAGCTGATGGGCGTGGACGTCGCCAGCCTGGGCGATGCGCAGGGTGTGACGCCGGGCAGCCGCAGCGTGCTGTTCACAGATGAGCGCAAGCAGATCTACAAAAAGCTGGTGCTGTCCGAAGACGGCAAGTACCTGCTCGGCGGCGTGCTGGTCGGGGATGCGGCCGAATACGGCACGCTGCTGCAGATGATGCTCAACCGCATCGAGCTGCCGGAAGCGCCCGAATTCCTGATCCTCCCGCAGGCCGATGGCAATGCGCGCCCGGCGCTGGGCGTGGATGCGCTGCCCGACAGCGCGCAGAT
The DNA here is from genome assembly GCF_036631435.1 of Ralstonia sp. 1B3. Lineage (NCBI taxonomy): Bacteria > Pseudomonadati > Pseudomonadota > Betaproteobacteria > Burkholderiales > Burkholderiaceae > Ralstonia > Ralstonia sp. 1B3. The sequence continues at coordinate 22,137 of NZ_JAPNUG010000035.1, forward strand.
CTGCTCGTGCAACGACGTGTCGAAGGGCGCGCTGTGCCAAGCGGTGTGTGCCGGCGCCACGTCGGTAGGCGCGCTCAAGGACGCGACCAAGGCCGGTACCTCGTGCGGCGGCTGCGTGCCGCTCATGACGCAGGTGATGAAGGCCGAGATGAAGAAGCAGGGCCTGGCCGTCAACAACCACATCTGCGAGCACTTTCCGTATTCGCGTCAGGAGCTGTATCACCTCGTGCGCGTGGGCCGCATCCAGTCGTTCGAAGCGCTGCTGGAAGCGCACGGCAGCGGCATGGGCTGCGACATCTGCAAGCCGGCTGTGGCGAGCATCCTCGCTTCGTGCTGGAACGACTTCGTGCTCAAGAAGGAGCACGCCAGCCTGCAGGATTCCAACGACTACTTCCTCGCCAACATCCAGAAGGACGGGACGTATTCCGTGGTGCCGCGCATGCCGGGCGGCGAGGTCACGGCAGACGGCCTGATCGCCGTCGGGCAGGTGGCCAAGAAGTACGGCCTGTACACCAAGATCACCGGCGGTCAGCGTGTCGACCTGTTCGGCGCGCGCCTGGAGCAACTGCCGCTGATCTGGGAAGAGCTGATCGCGGCAGGCTTCGAGTCGGGCCACGCGTATGGCAAATCGCTTCGCACAGTGAAGTCGTGCGTGGGTTCCACATGGTGCCGCTATGGCGTGGGCGATTCGGTCGGTTTTGCGATTGCGCTGGAGAACCGCTACAAGGGCCTGCGCTCGCCGCACAAGCTGAAGTTTGGCGTGTCGGGCTGCACGCGTGAATGCGCCGAGGCGCAAGGCAAGGACGTCGGCATCATCGCTACCGAGAAGGGCTGGAACCTGTACGTGTGCGGCAACGGCGGCATGAAGCCCCGCCATGCTGAACTGCTGGCGGCCGACCTCGACCAGGAAACGCTCATCAAGTATGTCGACCGCTTCCTGATGTTCTACGTGCGCACGGCCGACCGCCTGCAACGCACCAGCACATGGCGCGACAACCTGGAAGGCGGTCTCGACTACCTGAAGGACGTGGTCATCAACGACAAGCTGGGCATCGTGGCCGAACTCGAAGCCGAGATGCAGCATGTGGTCGACACCTACCAGGACGAATGGAAGACGGCCGTGACCAACCCCGACGTGCGCAAGCGCTTCCGCCACTTCGTCAACAGCGAAGCGAAGGATGCGAATGTCGTTTTCGTTGAAGAGCGCGGCCAGATCCGCCCCGCCACGGTCGAGGAGCGTGCCAAGACACGGCCCGTGCGCATTCCCGTTGTGGCTGAAGCCGCTTGAGCCCGAGAGAAGAGGAGAACGCCATGCAAGCATCCCGTTGGACGCCCATCTGTGCCGTGGACGACATCGTTCCCAACACCGGCGTCTGCGCGCTGGTGGACGGTGACCAAGTTGCCGTGTTCCGTGTGGCCGGCAACACGTCGCAAGGCGTGTACGCCATCGGCAACTACGATCCGAATTCCCATGCTGCCGTGCTCTCGCGCGGGCTCATCGGCAATCTCGGCGAGCGTATTGTCGTGGCTTCGCCGATCTACAAGCAGCATTTCGACCTGACCACCGGCGAGTGCTTGGAAGCGCCGGCCAACTCCGTGCACGCGTACGCGACCAAGGTCGAGAACGGCACCATCTGGGTGGGAGTGTGAGCATGACGTCGGCGCGCCCCAAGCTGGTCGTGATTGGCAACGGCATGGCCGGCATGCGCACGGTCGAAGAGTTGCTCAAGCTCGCGCCGGACCTGTACGACATCACCGTGTTTGGCGAAGAGCCGCACGGCAACTACAACCGCATCCTGCTCTCGCCTGTGCTCGCCGGCGAAAAGCTGGTTGACGACATCATGCTCAACACGCGTGAGTGGTACGCGCAGAACCACATCACGCTGCATGCGGGCGATCCGGTCGTCGCCATCGACCGCCCGCGCCGCACGCTGCGCTCGCGAGACGGCGTGGAGATGCGCTACGACCGCCTGCTGATCGCCACCGGCTCGCGGCCGTTCATCCTGCCGGTGCCGGGGCATCTGCTGCCGGGCGTGATCGCCTTCCGCGACATCCAGGACGTGGAGACGATGCTGGAGGCGGCGCGCAATCATCGGCATGCGGTCGTCATCGGCGGCGGCCTGCTCGGGCTCGAAGCCGCCAATGGTCTGATGCGGCAAGGCATGGACGTGACGGTCGTGCACCTGCCCGACACGCTGATGGAGCGCCAGCTGGACAAGCCCGCCGCACAACTGCTGCAGAAGGCGCTGGAAGCCAAGGGCCTGCGCTTCCTGCTGGGTGCGCACACGGCGGAGCTACTGGGCACCGACCGCGTGACCGCCGTGCGCTTCAAGGACGGCACCGAGATCCCCGCGGATCTCGTCGTCATGACGGCCGGCGTGCGCCCGAACATCGAGCTTGCCAAGGCCGCCGGCCTGCATTGCGAACGCGCCATCATCGTCGACGATACGCTGCAGACCTACGATCCGCGCATCTACGCCGTGGGCGAATGCGTGCAGCACCGCAGCGCAACGTTCGGGCTCGTCGCGCCCATCTGGGACCAGGCCCGCGTGTGCGCCGCGCACCTGGCCGGCGCAGGACACCGCCGCTATGTCCAGCAGGCAACGGCCACCAAGTTGAAGGTCACCGGCGTGGACTTGTATTCGGCAGGCGATTTCATCGGCGGCGACGGCACCGAAGACATCGTGCTGCGCGACCCGCGCCGCGGCGTCTACAAGCGCCTGGTGCTGAAGGAAGACCGTATCGTCGGCGCAGTCCTGTACGGCGATGTAGCCGACGGCCCGTGGTACTTCGACCTGATCCAACGCGAGGTGCCCATCACGTCGATCCGCCAGCGCCTGTTGTTTGGCCGCGCGCTCTGCGAAGCCGAAGCTGCGTAATGAGCACCGGCAAGACGCGAAACCGACGACACCCTGTGCATGCCGTCGGTGTGGCCTTTGACTTATCTGCCCTAGAGGGCGCCTTGAATTTATGTAAGCGGGCGGAAAAAGGAAGGAGGCTTGTTTGAGCGAAGCGAGTTTGCCTCCTTCCCCGCCCGGTTACAGAAATTCAAGGGGAAGGCGCCATCTCGGGCGCGCCTTTGCTGACTTTCTTTGGCAAGACAAAGAAAGTGAGTCGCCCTCGGCAGGGGGTGAAACAAGGGATGCACGACAAACGCACAGCAATACGGAAATGACGATGACCACCATCCCCCTCCACCCAGCAACGAACGCCGTGCGCACCACCTGCCCCTACTGCGGCGTCGGCTGCGGCGTGCTCGCGACCCCGCAGGCGGATGGCAGCGTCAGCATTCAAGGCGATCCGACCCACCCCGCCAACGCAGGGCGCCTGTGCGTGAAGGGCGCCGCGCTGGGGAAACCGTCAGCCTCGAAGGCCGCCTCCTGTATCCCGCCATCCGCGAACGTTCGCATGACGTCGACGCCTCCATTGCCCCGCTGCAGCGCGTGACATGGGATACCGCCCTCGACACCGTCGCCCAGGGTTTCCGCCGCATCATCGACGAACACGGCCCCGATGCGGTCGCGCTCTACGTCTCCGGCCAGCTCCTGACCGAGGACTACTACGTCGCCAACAAATTGATGAAGGGCTTCATCGGCACGGCCAACATCGATACGAACTCTCGGCTGTGCATGTCGTCGGCTGTGGCCGGCCACAAGCGCGCGTTTGGCGAAGACCTCGTGCCCGTCTGCTATGACGATCTGGAAATGGCCGACCTCATCGTGCTGGTCGGCTCCAACACGGCGTGGTGCCACCCGATCCTGTTCCAGCGTATCGTGCGCGCCAAGGAAGTGCGGCCCGAGATGAAAGTGGTGGTGGTCGACCCGCGCCACACGGCCACGTGCGAGCTGGCCGATCTGCATCTGCCCATCAAGCCCGGTACCGATGTGCGGCTCTTCAACGGCCTGCTGTCGTTCCTCCGCGGCGCGGCGTGGTGGACAGGAACTTCGTCACGCTGCATACCAACGGCCCGGACGCCGCGCTGGAAGCTGCCGGCACCGAGAGCGAAGACGTCGAAGCCGTCGCCAAGGCCTGCAAGCTCAAACTCGACGATCTGCTCACCTTCTACAGCTGGTTTGCCGACACCGAGCGCACCATCACCGCGTTCTCGATGGGGGTGAATCAGTCGACGGCGGGGACGGACAAGGTCAACAGCATCATCAACTGCCACTTGCTCACGGGCCGTATCGGCCGCGCGGGCATGGGGCCGTTTTCGATTACCGGCCAGCCGAATGCCATGGGCGGCCGCGAGGTGGGCGGGCTGGCGAACATGCTGGCCGCGCACATGGAGCTGAACGAGCCGTCGCATCGCGATCTCGTGCAGACGTTCTGGGGCGCGCCGCGCATGGCCGACAAGGCGGGCCTCAAGGCGGTCGACCTGTTCAACGCCATCGAAGACGGGCGCGTCAAGGCCGTGTGGATCATCGGCACCAACCCCGTGGTCAGCCTGCCGGATGCGGACCAGGCGCGCCGTGCGCTCGCCAAGTGCGAACTCGTCGTCGCTTCCGACATCATTGAAGCCACAGACACGACCGTGCTGGCCGACATCCTGCTGCCGGCGCTCGGCTGGGGCGAAAAAGACGGCACGGTGACGAACTCCGAGCGCCGCATCTCGCGTCAGCGCGCCTTCCTGCCCGCACCCGGCGAGGCACGTGCCGACTGGGACATCCTTGCCGACGTCGCCCGCCGCATGGGCTACGACGGCTTCGACTTCAAGCGCGTGCGCGATGTGTTCGACGAACACGCGCGTCTGTCCGCCTATGCCAACGGCGCGAGCGGCATTCGCCGCGCCTTCCACCTCGGCGGCCTGGCGGGGCTCGATGCCGATGCATACGACAGCATGTCGCCGGTGCAGTGGCCCATCACAGCGTTGGGCCACAGCGAAGCGCGCCTCTTCAGCGATGGCCGCTTCGCCCACGCCGATGGCCGCGCGCGCTTCGTGCCGACGCCGGCCCGCGCGCCCGCGCATGCGGCCGACAGCGAATATCCGCTCATCCTCAACACGGGCCGCGTGCGCGACCAATGGCACACCATGACGCGCACCGGCCGCGCGCCCAAGCTGGCGGATCATGTGCCCGAACCGTTCGTCGATCTGCACCCGCACGATGCGCTGCTGGCCGGCGTGCGCGAGGGCGGCCTGGCGCGCGTGTCCTCGCGCTGGGGCAGCGTGGTGGCGCGTGTGCGCATGACGGGTGGCATCGCGCGCGGCAGCGTGTTCGTGCCGATCCACTGGAACGGCCAGTTTGCTTCCGATGCGCGCGTGGGGGCCGTCGTCAACCCGGTAGTCGACCCCGTGTCCGGCGAGCCCGAGTTCAAGCACACGCCGGTGATGGTCGAGCCGTTCGATGTGGCATGGCACGGTTTCGTGCTCTCGCGCCGCGCGCTCGACACGGACGATGCAACGTGGTGGACGCGCATCCAAGGCAAGCAGTTCGTGCGCTACGAGTTGGCTGGTCGCCAGCAACTGGGGGCCGTACACGATTGGGCGCGCGCGCTGCTCGGCGTAACTGACCCACACGCCGACTGGCTCGAATACGAAGACACCACCGCGCGTGTCTACCGCGCCGTGCACGTCGTGGACGACCGCATCGAAGCCTGCGTGTTTCTTTCACCGCGCCCGGACCTGCCGTCGCGCAACTGGCTGGCCGGCCTGTTCGCCCAAGAACGGCTGGAAGACGTCGATCGGGCGGGCGTGCTGCTCGGCCAGCCGATCGAAGCGGGCGTCGACGTCGGTCCCACCGTCTGCTCATGCTTTGGCGTGGGCCGCAACACCATCTGCGATGCCATCCGCACGCAGGGCCTGCAATCCACCGGCGAGATCACGGCCTGCCTGAAAGCGGGCGGCAATTGCGGCTCGTGCGTGCCGGAGCTGAAGCGGTTGCTGGTGGAGGCGCGCGTGCAGCAGGCCGCGTGACGGTTGTGTCACGTCACGCGCAATAGCGCTTTTATGCCCGGGTAATATTGACATCCAATTAAACCCGGGTAGAATGCGCTCCTGTTGAAACTTCAGCAGGAGCGTTTCTCATGGATGCCGCAGCAATCCACGCGTGCACGGCGTTTGCCGGTACGCAGCGCCTGGCCGGCGGGCCCGTCCGCGACGTCGCCCGGGCCGTCAAGATCCACGTCGATGCACACCCCGAATCACAGGTGCTGGTGTTCGACAACACCTCCGCACAACCGGTCGAATTCGACTTGCGCGGCACGGTTGAAGACGTGCTCGCGCGCCTGGATCAAACCGTACCGTCTGCCACGGAACCCGCCGAGTCCGAAAGTCGCCCGCGTGGCCCAGGCCGCCCCAAGCTGGGCGTGATCGCCCGCGAGGTCACCTTGCTGCCGCGCCACTGGGACTGGCTGGCCGCGCAGCCGGGCGGGGCATCGGTTACGCTGCGCAAGCTGGTTGAAGATGCGCGCCGCGCTGCCGAAGGCGCCGACCGTCGTCGGACTGCGCAAGAAGCGGCGTACCGCTTCATGTCAGCCATGGCGGGCAACGCCGCGGGTTTTGAAGAGGCCACGCGCGCCTTGTTTGCCGCAGATGCCGCGGCGTTCGAATCCCTCACACACTCCTGGCCCGCCGACGTGCGCGACTTTGCACGCGAGCTGGCGAGCCGGGCCTTCAATCCTCAACAGGAGGCTGCATGACAGCGCCTGCTGCTCGCCCGTTGTGGCGAACATTCGTTGCCTTCCTCGGCCCGCTGATTCTGGCCAACATCCTGCAATCGTTGTCGGGCACGCTCAACAACGTCTATGTCGGGCACATGCTCGGCGTGAAGGCGCTCGCCGCGGTGTCGGCGTTCTTCCCGATCCTGTTCTTCTTCATCGCGTTCATCATCGGGCTCGGCTCTGGTGCGGCGGTGCTGATCGGGCAGGCGTGGGGCGCCAAGAAGCCCGAGGCGGTCAAGACGGTGGCCGGGACAACGTTGTCGGTGGGCTTCATCGTAGGGCTGGCGGTGGCGCTGCTGGGCGGCCCGTTCGCAAACGCGCTGCTGGGGTGGCTCGGCACGCCGGCCGACATCCTGCAAGACGCTACGCTCTACGCCAGCGTCATGCTCTATGCCATGCCGGGCCTGTTCGTCTACCTGCTGGCTACGGCGATGATGCGCGGCGTCGGCGACACGCGCACGCCGCTGCGCACGCTCGCGCTGTCGACGGCGATTGGGCTGGTGCTGACGCCGACCTTCATTCGCGGCTGGTTCGGCTTGCCGCAACTGGGTGTGGCAAGCGGCGCCGCGGCGACCATCATCTCGTTCACGATCGCGCTGGTGTGGCTCGCCTTCTTCCTGCGCCGCCGCAACCATCCGCTCGCGCCCGATGCCGTGCTGGCGCGGCATCTGTGGGTCGATGTTGGTGTGCTCAAAACCGTGCTGAAGATCGGCGTGCCGACGGGCGTGCAGCTTGTGGTCATCTCGATTGCCGAGCTGGCGCTGCTGTCCTTCGTCAACGGCTTCGGTTCCGACGCGACGGCCGCCTACGGCGCCGGCACGCAGATCATCAGCTACGTGCAATTTCCCGCCATGTCGATTGCGATCACGGCGTCCATCCTCGGGGCGCAGGCCATCGGCTCAGGCAATACGGAGCGGCTCGACGCCATCACGCGCACCGGCTTGTGGCTCAACGTGGTCATTACCGGCGTGCTGGTGCTGATGGCGTTGCTGTTCTCGCGCGCCGTCATCGGCTGGTTCACCACGAACACGGAAGTGATGAGCCTTGCGCAGAGCCTGCTGCACATCTCGCTGTGGAGCTCGGTCATCTTTGGCATGGCGAGCGTCTTCTCGGGCGTGATGCGCTCGAGCGGCACGGTGATGGCCCCAACGGCAATTTCCATCCTCGCCATTGCGGCGGTGGAAGTGCCGGTGGCCTGGGTGCTGAGCCGGCATATCGGCACCGATGGCATCTGGGCTGCATACCCGGCCGCCTTCCTCGCCATGTTCGTGATGCAAGGGCTGTATTACGCGCTCGTGTGGCGCCGCCGCGCGCAGCGGTTCGGCATCCGCCGCATGGTCTGACGACGCCGCCGCCAGCTGCCAAAGGGGCGGCGGGCGGTGGAGCGCGTGCGGGACTTACGCGGCGTTCTCGCGCAAGACTTTCTTGTTGATCTTGCCGACGCTCGTCTTCGGGATCTCCGCCACGAAGGCGATACGGTCCAGTTCCGGCACGGCGTATTTGCTGATGCGTTTGGCGTCGGCGTGTGCCAGAAGGGAGTCGCGAATGGCCTCGGCCTTCAGGCGCGCCCCCGGCTTGCTCACGACAAACGCCATTGGCCGTTCGCCCCACTTGGCGTCCCGCACGCCGATGACGGCGCTCTCCTGCACGCCCGGCACCTGGGCGATCAGGCTTTCCACTTCAATCGACGACACCCATTCGCCGCCGGTCTTGATCACGTCCTTGATGCGATCGACGATCTGCACGAAACCATCAGGCGTCATGACGGCGATGTCCTGCGTGTGCAGGTAGCCGCCGGCCCACAGTTCTTCCGATGCTTCCGGCTTGTTGAAATAGCCCTGCGTGAGGTAGGGCGTGCGCAGCACGATCTCGCCCTGGTGCTTGCCGTCGTGCGGCACATCGCGCAGATGCTCGTCGACGATGCGCAACTCGGCCAGCGGCACGGGCCGCCCCGTGGCGCAGCGCATGCGGATCTCCTCCTGGAGGTCTGCTGGCTTGCGGCCAGGCGGCAGTTGCGCGAGCGCCACCACGGGGCCGGTTTCGGACATGCCATAACCGGCAAACACGTCAATGCCGCGATCAAGCGCTGCCTCGCACAGCGCCGGAGACAACGCCGAGCCGCCAATCAGGACCTTCCATCCCGACAGGTCGTGCATGCCGCCTTCCGCCGCCTGCAGCAGCATTTGCAGCAGCGTCGGCACGCAATGCGAGAAGGTCACGCGCTCCGTGTCGTGCAGCTTCAGGAGCAGGTCGGCCGCATAGCGCCCCGGCAGCACGATCTTCAGGCCGAGCATGACGGCGATGTACGGCATGCCCCAGGCCAGCACGTGGAACATCGGCGTGATCGGCATGTAGACATCTTCACGGTGCAGGCGCTGGCCATCGCGCGGCGCGCACAGGGTCGTGGCAGTCGCCATGGCGTGCAGCACGATGTCGCGGTGGCTGTAGCTCACGCCTTTCGGGTCACCCGTCGTGCCGGTCGTATAGAACGTTGCGGCCCGCGTGCGTTCCTCGAAGTCGGCAAATAAAAAATCAGGCGAGGCATGGGCGAGCAGCGCTTCGTATTCACCTGCCACCGGCAGCGTGGTGTGCGGCATGGGGGCGTTGTCGGCCAGCACGACAACGTGACGCACGCTCGTCAGCTCGGCCCAGATCTCTTCGAGCAGCGGCACGAAATCGGCGTGCACGAGCACAACTTCAGCACAGGCATCGTTGAGCGTGTAGAGAATCTGCTGGGCTGAGAGCCGCACGTTCACGGTGAACAGCGTGGCACCCATCGTCGGCACGCCAAAGTAACACTCGAGATAGCGGTGGCTGTCCCAATCCATGACGGCCACGGTTGAACCGTGTTGAACCGCCAGTGCGCTCAGCGCCGATGCAAGCCGGCCGATGCGCTCGCGAAACGTGCGATAGCTGTAGCGCAGCGCCCCGCGATACGTGATTTCCTGCTCGCCATGGAGGCATTGCGCGTTGGTCAGCAAGTGCTTGACGAGCAGCGGATAGGTGTACGCCGACGGTGTCGGGGTGATGAGGTTCTCATGCATGTTCTGAAGGGCCTTGTTGTGTATGCAGGTTCAAATCGACGTGGCGATTCAGGCAGCGTCTTCCACATGGATGACGATGTGGCCGTCGGTCTCCTGAATCGCGTAGGTCTTCAGGCACAGGCCGCCGACGCCGGGCATGCAACCGGTGGTGAGGTTGAAGCGCAGGCCGTGCGCAGGGCACTGCAGGACATTGCCATCCAGACCCCCGGCGGCGAGCGACGCGCCGTTGTGAGGGCAGCTGTTGTCGACGGCATGAAGCCGGCCTTCGACGTTGAGCAGGACGATGCTTCGGCCGTTGACGAAGACGAGTTTGCGCTGGCCGGCAGGCAGTTCGCTGGCGGACGCCACGGTGACATTGCGGGTCATGATGTGCATGGCGAGTGCGACGGTGACAGCGCGTTTTGCATGGCGCGCACGAGCGTCGTTGCAGGATGCGCACCGGAGATTGTCACGTCGGCGTTGAAGACGAAATGCGGCAGCCCGGAAACGGTCACGCCGCGACCGACTGGCTTGCAGACGCTGGGCGGGCCCGCATCGAGCGCCATCGCCGGGGCGATGTTGTGCTCGAATTCCAGGCGCTGCACTACGTCTTCGTCACCGATGTCGGCGCCTTCCACAAAATAGGCGATGAAGATGCGTTCGATGAGCCGGGCCGGGTGTCCGCCCGCGTCGATCCGTCGATATTTCCGAACCACGCCGTGCGCACGCTCGGTATTGGGCAGGACGTTGATGCGCGAGAAATCGAAGTCGATGCCGGCGGCTTGCCCGGCGCGCTGCACCTGGGCGCGCCGCATCGAAACGGCAGTGGGGCTGCCGAGGCGGCTGAGGTAGAACGCCTGGTACGGCAGCCCTTCGGCCGGGGTGTCCGGCAACAGGGGTACGGGCGCCACCGCACCTTGGTTTTCACCTCCGGATGCAGCGTTGCGAACGTGCGTAGCGCGCTCGCAAGATGGCGCGTACCGATCCAGCACCACGGACAGATGAAGTCGAAGAAGACATCGATCGTGAGCGATGTGCGCCGACGGTTCGCGCCGGCCAGCATTCCCCGCACGGGCCGGTCAAACGAGTTCATGGATCAGCGCTTCCGCCATGGGCCAGGGGCCAAATCCCGCGGCGGGATTCAGATGCCCCACCTCTCCAAGATCGACCAGGCGGCTGCCCCAGTTAGCGGCCATGCCGGCCACGCGTTCGAACGACGCCAGCGGATCGTTCCGGCTGGCCGCGACGATGCTCGGAAACGGCAACGGGCGCCGCGGGCAGGGCAGCCAGCCATTTTTCTGCAGCACGTCCTGCGTTGGGTAGCCCGACGGCAACTGCGTCTCGAGATCGGCCGGGGTGGCCAGCAGTGCGCCGTGGATCTTACGCGCGTGCCGCCGGGCCCAATGCACGGTGATCATCACGCCCGCGCTGTGCGCCACCAGAATCACCGGCCCGTCGATGGCGGTGATGGCTTTGTCCAATGCTGCCACCCGTGCCGCGCAGCTCAGCCGGTCGACTTCCAGCGGTGGGACTGACGCAGCCTTGTGGCCTGCAGCCCGGAGTTTGGCTTCGAGCAACGTCTGCCAGTGTTCGGCCACGTGGTCGCGCAGGCCGGGCACCATGAGGATGGTGGGAGAAGGGTTGGACAACGTCATGATGAAACGCCATGAAGAAAAACGAGGAGGTCACCCTCCTCGAATGCCGACCGGGGAGACGGCGGAGTCCGCCTCCCGTGGTGCTTTTGGGGACCGGCCGCTCAGAACTTGTGGCGGATGCCGACAGCCGCACCCAGCATGCTGGTCTTGCCGGCAGCCAGGCCGTAACCGGTAGCGTTGAGGTCCACAGCGGCCTGATCCAGTGCCAGGCCTGCATTGCGCGCATAGGCCGTGGTCAGATACAGGTCGGTGCGCTTGGAAAGCGTGTAGTCGGCAATGAATGCGACCTGCCACGGGTTGGCCTGTGTGGACGGTGCGCTGTTGATGGTCTTGATTTTCTGATACGAGTATTCGAGCGAGAGCATCAGCGCGTTCGTTGCCTGATAGTTCGCGCCGGCCCAAAAGTAATCGTCGCGCAGCGCCACGCTGCCGTTGGCGTTTTTGTTCTGGCCCCAGCGGTAGCCGCCCATGACCTTGAGCACATCGCCAACGAGGTAGCTGCCCGCCAGCGCTGCCTTGCGGACCGTGCCGGAGCTGAATGCGCCGCCGCCCAGCGGGGTGCTCGGGTTGTACTGGTCGTACGCGAGCGTGGCGCCCAGGGGCCCCGCCGAATAGGCCACCCCCGCGCCGTAGCCGCTGTCGCGCCGCGCCTGACCGGGCACCTCGCCGTTGCCGCCGCCGGTCGGGTTGGTGCTCGGCGCGCCGGTGCCGAACGACCAATGGGCCTGCGCCGTCACCGGGCCGAAGTTGCCCGTGTACATCGCCGTGTTGTCGGAGCGGAAATTGACGCCGGTCTGCACGGCCGCCGGTTCGTATTGCGTGGAATACGCCATCGGCTCGAAGTTGGCCAGCAACTGGAACAGCGTTGTGTACTGGCGGCCGAAGGTGAACTGCCCGATCGTGCTGCTCTTGAGCCCAACGTAGGCCTGACGCCCGAACAGCCGTCCGCCTTGCTGCGATTGGCCCGTGTCGCTCGCAAAGCCACTTTCCAGCACGAACAGTGCGCTCAGTCCGCCGCCCAGATCCTCCACGCCGCGCAGGCCCCAGCGCGAGCCTGACAGCCCGCCGCTTTGCATGGACACGCGATTGCCAGAGCTGCCCGGTGTGGCGCCCGGCAGGTTCGTCGCATATTCGATGTTGGTGTCGATGACGCCGTACAGCGTGACGCCGGATTGCGCACAGGCCGCGCCGGCACAGGCCAGCAGCGCCGCAGGGGCGATGTGCTTCGTCTTCATGTTGCAGGGTCTCCTCTTGGTGTGATCGCCGACGGGTCCGATGTGTCCCGACGGTCGTTAGAACGGCTTCCCGCCGATGATGCCGGCACGCTCCATCTTGCGATGGCACGGCGCGTAATCCATGACGGCGTAATGCTGCGTGGCGGAGTTGTCCCAGATCGCCACGCTGTTCGGTTTCCAGCGCCAGCGCACCTGGTATTCAGGAATGTAGGCCTGGCTGATGAGGTAGCGCAGCAGCTCCGACGCGCCGCCGGTGGCGTCCTGTCCGAAGCGCACGCGCGCCGGTGTGTGGTAGTTCGTGAAGTGCGTCGTGAAGCCGTTCACGTACAGCACCTTCTCGTCGGTCTCGGGGTGCGTGCGGACCACGGGGTGTTCCGGATCGGGATATTGCGCCTTGAGCGCGAGGCGCTTTTCGATCGGCATGACCGCGCCAAAGCTGGCCTCGATGCTGTGGCGCGCACGCAAGCCGGCGATGTCGCGCTTGACGTCTTCAGGCAGGTTTTCGTAGGCCAGCACCATGTTGGCCCACATGGTGTCGCCGCCAACGGGCGGACATTCCACGCAGCGCAGCACAGCGCCGAACTGCGGCGCCTCGCGCCAGGTGGTGTCGGCGTGCCAGCAGTTTTCGTAGCGGTCGTTCGGGTGATCGGGCGTCTTGTAGATGCGCACGAGGCCCGGGTGTTCGGGGTCGCTGCCGGCCACGGGGTGGTCTTCCAGATCGCCGAAGCGGCGGGCAAATGCGACGTGCTGCGCGGGGCTCAGGTCCTGGTCGCGCAGGAAGATCACGCGGTGCTTGAGCAGCGCGGCGCGGATCTCGCCGAACAGGCCATCGTCTTCGATGGCGTCGCGCAATTGCACGCCGGTTAGCTCGGCACCCAGGGCGTTGGTCAGTTGTTCAATGCGCATGACGGCCCCTCAGATGACGAAGACGGACGACCCCGTCGTCTTGCGCGACTCAAGATCGCGGTGCGCCTGCACGGCGTCTTCCAACGCATAGCGCTGGTGGATTTCGATCTTGATGCGACCGGCGGCGACGTGATCGAACAACTCGCCGGCAAGCTCGGCTTTCTCGGCCGAATCGGCGATGTAATCGGCCAGGGCCGGACGCGTGAGGTAAAGCGATCCCTTCATCGCCAGCAGCTGCGGGTTGAACGGCGGGATCGGGCCAGACGCCGTGCCGACGCACACCATCAGGCCGCGTCGCTTGAGCGAATCGAGCGAGGCATCGAAGGTGGCCTTGCCCACGCTGTCGAACACCACGTTGACGCCCACGCCATCGGTGAGTTCGCGCACGCGTTTTGCAACGTCTTCGTGCGCGTAGTTGATGACGTGGTCGCAGCCGTGCGCGCGGGCGATGTCCGCCTTGGCTTCGCTCGATACCGTGCCGATCACCGTCAGCCCGAGCAGCTTGGCCCACTGCGAGACGATGAGCCCCACGCCGCCGGCGGCCGCATGCAGCAGGACCGTGTTGCCCTTCGCAAACGGGTAGATGCGGCGCAGCAGGTAGGCCGACGTCAGGCCGCGCATGGTCATGGCGGCGGCGGTTTCGCAGGCAATGGCGGCAGGCAGCTTGATGAGCGGAGCGGCCGGAATGAGGCGTTCGGTGCTGTACGCGCCCAACGTGTTGATGAAGCCCGTGTAGGTCACGCGATCGCCCACGGCGACATTGGCGACGCCATCGCCGACGGCTTCAACGATGCCTGCCGCCTCAACGCCCATGCCGGCGGGGCGGGGTACGGGATAGAGCCCCGAGCGGAAGTAGGTGTCGGCAAAGTTCAGGCCGACGGCTTCGTGGCGCAGACGGACCTGCCCCGGGCCGGGTTGGCCGACTTCCACGGTCTCGCAGCGCAAGACCTCGGGGCCGCCGGTTTCATGAAAGCGGATTGCGGTTGCCATGGGTATCTCCTGGATTACTTTTTCGGATGTTCGGGGTGCGCGCCGCCCGCGCGGCTCGCTCCGGAGACGCGGTCAAAGCGGAGAGGGGTGGGTGCCTTGAAGGCGGCGCGCGGTTAGCGGAGCAAGGCCGTCATGCGGAAGCCACGGCGGCGGGTGCGGCGGAAGGTGCCGCGTCGATCGACACGTTGGCCACGCGCTGGAGTTCAGCTTCGTAGCTGCGTGCGGCCAGCAGGAAGCAGCCTGCAGCCACCACGCCGAAGACCGGCATGACGGCCAGGGCGGTCTGCAGGCCCCATGCGTCGGACATGGCACCGCCCACAAACGGCCCGATCGCCAGGCCGAACAGGTTCTGGAACAGCGACAGCACCGCGGCGCCAGTCGAGCGTACGCCGGGGTGCACCACGTCGAACACGACGCTCGATGCCGGCGCCACCGTGCACGTCATCAGGAAGCCGCCGAAGGCGATCATGAGGAACTGCTGGTTGGCCGGCATGGCGGTACCGAACGCCGTCATGAAGACGAGCAGCGTGACCACCGCCAGCACGGCCACCGCAATCAGCCGGTTGCGCTGGCGGCGTGCCGCAACCACATCGGCCACCACGCCCCACACGAAGGCGCCCATCGCGCCGCACAGCACCACCAGCGCGGCTTGCATGGCGGCGCGGTCCGGCGGCGTGCCGTGATAGCGATTCAGGTAGCTCGGCAGCCATGACCAGATGGTCGACACGACGATCAACTGGAAGGCAGCGCCCAGGCACGTCCACCACAGCGTGCGCGAACTGGTCAACGCGCCTGCCACGCGCTGCAGGAGCTTGCCCGCAGGCTGCCGCGCTTGCGTGCTGCCAGGCGCCATCGCCACCGTTTTGTAATCCGGTACGAAGACATAAAGCAGCGCCAGCACCAGGCCCGGTACGCCCACCACGCCAAACGCCGCCTGCCAGCCCCAGCGCGCTGCGATTACGCCGCCGAGCAACACGCCCAGCACCGAACCGACGGATGCCGCGGCAAAGAAGGCGCCCATCAACGTGGCGCGCAGGCGCTTGGGGAAGAGGCTGGCAATGAGCGCTGCGCCCACCGAGCCGTAGCCGGTTTCACCCACGCCCACAATGGCGCGCGCGGTGAAGAGCTGCGCGTAGTTGCGCGTGAACATGCACGAGATCGTTGCGAGGCTCCATACGGTGGCCATCACGACGATGCTCTTGACGCGGCTGAAGCGGTCGGCCAGCAGCGCCACCGGCAAGCCACCCACCGCTACCACGATGGAGATGACCGAGACGAGCGCGCCAAGCTGCTTGTCGGACAGCGCCCAGGCGGTTTTCAGGTGCGGAAACAGCGACACGATGACTTGCCGGTCGATGTAATCGAACAGCATCAGTGCAAAGGTCATCGCAAATGCAAACCACGCCTGGGGGCGGCTGACGAGGTAGCCGTCTTCGTGGTCTGCGCGCGGGTCGGCGGCATGCAGATTCATGGTTGTCTCCGAGTGGCGGTGCTTGCGTTGAGCGCCGCCTGTGTTGGCCCGGTGATACTGCGGCTTCTAGTTTAGGCAGCGCGCAGCGGCAGGTTCTTCACGTTCGGCGCACGGTTGGGGGACATGCCGTTCTTCGCCAGCGTTTCTTCCACGCTGTCATATTGCACGCCAATGCGGTAGATGGCGCGGGCCTCTTTGCCGCTGGCAACCTCGCGGCCCAGTTCACGGGCCACGCGCACGCACTGCTCAATCTGCTGCACGGACGTCATGCGCTTGCCGTGCTGGTCGATGATCGTGTCTTCAAGGCCGCAGCGCGGATGCAGGCCCATTGCCATGGCCATCATGTTGAAGGGCAGCACGTTCTTGAGCAGCGACTCGGCCGTCAGCGTGCAGCCATCCGGAGCGCGGTGGATGAAGTTGAAGAAGTTGAACGGATTGGGGCCGTCGAAGCCGCCGCCAATGCCGATCCACGTCAGGTTGAGCGGGCCCTTGTAGACGCCCTTGCGGACGACGCGTTCGAGCGTTTCCAGCGCGTGGATGCCGGTCAGCTGGAAGTGCGGCTGCACGCCGGAGGCCTGCAGGCGGCGCAGGTGCTCCTCCAGCCAGGCGGGGCCGGCGGGCACTGTCATCTCCGCATAGGCGGCGGCCAGCGCGGGGTTGGCCAGCGACGTGCCCTCCAGATACGCCGGATACAGCAACTCCATGATGTTCATCTGCGTGGTGTTGACGGCCACGGTCACCTGGTCGGGCGTCGGCGTCAGGTCGGCCAGCATGTGGCGGGTGTCGTCGGACAGCCACTTGGCGGCTTGCCCTTCGTCTTCCGGCGCAAACGAGATCGAGCCGCCGACCTGGATGATCATGTCAGGCACGGCCGCACGCACGCCGGCAATCAGCTCGTTGAATTTCGACAGCCGCTTGGAGCCCTTGCCGTCCAGCTCGCGCACGTGCAGGTGCAGGACCGTGGCGCCGGCGTTGTAGCAATCGACGGCCTTCTGCACCTGTTCTTCCATCGTGACCGGGATGTCTTCAGGAAAGTCTTCCGGCATCCATTCCGGGCCGTACGGCGCAACGGTAATGACGACCTTGTCCTGGTTTTCGGGGTGCAGCGAATCATCGAGGAATTGCATGTTGGGGGCTCCTGTAGGGGATGTCTCGGCTGGACTTCACTATAGGGAAGCGGTAGCTTTGAATTTCTCAATTGGCGCCAAGTTTTCTCTTTTCGCGCCATTCCGCGTAAACACCAAGACGGTTCGGAGCGCCCTGAAATCGATGGAAACGATGGTGCGTGCCCGGTCGCTCAACGGCTACTTCCAGGTCGTGCGGCGGCTCGGTTTCAACCCGCAGGAAGCGCTGCGCCAGGTGGGGCTTGACCCGGCCAAGCTGGCCGATCCCGAGCAGCCGGTGCCGGTCGTGGCGACGTGCCAGTTGATGGAGATCACTGCCGCGAATGCCCCGTGTCCGACGCTTGGCCTGCAGATGGCCGAGGCGCGCCAGGAACTGGACTTCGGTGTGCTCGGGTTATTGCTGGCGCATAAACGCACGCTGCGCGAGGCGCTGCAGGCCATCATCCAGTACCGCCACCTGCTGAACGAGGCGCTGGCGATCTACCTGGAATCGGATGGCGACATGGTGGTCATTCGCGAAGAGGTCATCACCGAAACACTGGTGCCGTTGCGGCAGGCAAACGAGTTGGCCGTCGGTGTGCTGGCGCGGACATGCAGCGCGCTGTTGGGCGTGCACTGGAAGCCGCGCAGCATCCACTTCACCCATGCCGCCCCGGGTGACGTGAGCCTGCACAGGCGCGTGTTCGGTTGCCCCATCGTGTTCGGCAGCGACTTCAATGGCATCGTCTGCGCGGCTGCCGATCTCGAGACGCCCAACCCTGCCGCGGATCCCGCACTTGTGCGCTACGCCGAGAGTCTTGCCGAGCCGCTCAATGTCTCGGCGCAGGAGGCGGTGGTGCAGGACGTGCGTCGTGCGATCTACCTGCTGCTGCCGTTGGAGCGTGCGTCGGTCGAGCAGGTGGCGGATCATCTCCACCTGAGCGTGCGCACGTTGCAACGGCAATTGAATCGGCCGGCATGACGTTCTCCGATCTGGTGGAGGAGGTGCGGCACAACCTTGCCGTCCGTTACATAGCAAACCCCAGCTACCGGATCGGGCGGGTGGCCGCGTTGCTTGGCTATACGCGGCAGGCATCATTCACGCGCTGGTTCATCACCCACTTCGGCATGACGCCGCGCGCGTGGCGCGATGCGCAGCGCGGCGAGCGTGGTGCCGACGCGGCTCAGGCAGGTTCCAGCCCGGCCGCTGCATCGTCGGCACGTGGCTGACGCACCAGCCGCACCGCAGGCGATTGCAGGATGCACAGCAGCTGCAGCGCAAAGCCCCCCATCGCCACCAGCAGGCACGCCCCGACACCGGCATGTGCGGCAAGCCACGCGGCCATGGCCGCACCGACCGGCCGAGCGCCATACGACATCACGTTGACTGCGGATACGCGTGCCAGCAGCGCTGGCGGCGTCACCGTCTGCCGCAGCGTGGTCGTGCTCACCACCCAAAGAATCGGCCCACAACCGAGTAGGAAGAAGCCGGCCTGAGCCAGCGCAGGCCACGGCTGCCACAGCGTGGCCGCAAGCAGCACACCGCCCGCCAGTCCGCATACGGGGCCTGTCGCCACCACATGGCCGAAACGCCAACGCGCGAGAATCCGCGCGGCCAGCAGTGCGCCGACCACCATGCCAGCGCCGTACATGCCAAGCGTCAGCCCGATCGCCTGCGCAGAGAGATTCAACCGATGCGCCGCATACGGAACGAGGATGGCCGACACCATGAAGAAGGACATGGTGAAGACGAGCTGCGTGATGAATACCGGCCGCAGCAGCGGATGCTGAAACACGAAGCGCGCGCCTTCCGCAATGTCTTGCAGCGGATGCGCTGCGCGCGGTGCTACAGGCTCCCGAGCGGTCACGCCGGCCAACATTGCCGACGCCATGGCCGACAACGCCGCCGCCAGCACGAACGCCGCCATCGCGCCCGTCCAGCCGATCAACGCACCGCCGATGGCGGGGCCGCACGCAAATGCAACGGTGCGCGCCAATTCGATGCGGCCGTTTGCGCGTGCGAGCATCGCGGCCGGCACGAGCGACGGCACCAGCGCCGGGGCTGCCACGCTGAACACCGCCGTGCCGCACACCGCCACAAAGCCGAGCACGCCCAGCGCCGTCAGGTTCAACCGCCCGGCCATCAGCAGCCCCGCCACAGCAAACAACGCCAGTGCGCGCACCGCCTCCGCGCCGGCCATCAACGCGCGCTTGGGCCAACGGTCCGCCAGCATGCCGATGGGAATGGCAAATAGCACGAAGGGCAGCGTGAGCGCCACTTGCAGCCAGCTCGCCGTGCTGGCGTCGGCATGCAGGGTGAGCACAGCAACCATTGGCATGGCCGCCAGCGCAATCTGCTCGGCAGACTGGGCGGCCAGGTTGGAACCGGCCAGCCGGTTGAAGCCCGGCGGCAGGCGGTCGACAGCAGGGACATGGGGATCGGACATCGCACACTCCTGAAAACGTACGCCCAGGGTAGGGATGACGATGTCTGCGTGCGCTCCGCTTCTTGCGGGCGAATTCCGGGCGTGACGCTGACTACAGGATGGGCGCGAATAGCTTGGCCACGTGCATGATCACGCGGCGCAGCGGGTGTGCGTGTTCGTATTCGTCTCGGCCGACGCGGGCGGCTTCGGCGAAATCGACTTCCAGCATCTGCGCGACGTCGTTGGCGAAGCGCGGGTCGGCAGTCATGATCATCAGCTCGAAGTTCAGGCGGAACGAGCGGTTGTCGAGGTTGGCGCTGCCCACGGCGGCGGCCTCATCGTCGATCAGAACGACCTTCTGGTGCAGGAAGCCGGGCAGGTAACGGTAGATCTTCACGCCCGCGCGGATCGCCTGATATGCATACAGCGACGACGCCAGGAACACCATGTGATGGT
Source organism: Ralstonia sp. 1B3 (assembly GCF_036631435.1). Lineage (NCBI taxonomy): Bacteria > Pseudomonadati > Pseudomonadota > Betaproteobacteria > Burkholderiales > Burkholderiaceae > Ralstonia > Ralstonia sp. 1B3. The sequence continues at coordinate 42,059 of NZ_JAPNUG010000035.1, forward strand.
CCGGCCGCGACGGGATCAGGATGCGCACGTCCACGCCGCGCAACACGGCCAGGCGCAGCGCAGCAAACACCGCTTCGTCCGGAATGAAGTACGGCGACGTGATCCACAGCCGCTTGCGCGCCGACTGAATGGCCTCCATGAAGAACAGCGAGCACGTTTCCTGTTTGTCGGCCGGGCCGCTGGCGACCACCTGGCAGACCATGTCTTCTTCCGGCCGCAGTTCGGGCACGATCAGTTGCGGCACTTCGTGGGCAGCCCAATACCAGTCTTCGGCAAAGGTCAGCTGCAAGTCCATGACCGCGGCACCGACGATCTCGATATGCGTATCGCGCCACGGTGCAAGCGGCGGCTTTTCGCCCATGTATTCGTTGCCGACGTTGTGGCCGCCAACGTAAGCGCGCTCGCCGTCCACCACGACGAGTTTGCGGTGGTTGCGGAAGTTGAGCTGGAAGCGGTTGACGAACCCGGCGTGGGTAGAGAAGGGCTTGGCCAGCACGCCGCCTTCGACGAGCCGGTGCACATAGTGGCGGGGCAGCGCGTGGCAGCCGATGCTGTCGAAGAGAAAGTACACGCGCACCCCGGCACGCGCGCGGTCGAGCAGCAGTTCGGCCAGGCGGCGCCCGAGCGTGTCGTCATGCACGATGAAGAACTGCACGATCAGCACCCGGCGCGCCTGCTCAATGGCCGCAAAGATCGCATCGAAGGTTTCTGCGCCGTTGACAAGCAATCGCACGCGGTTGCGCGCCAGGCACGGTGTGCCGGTCAGGCGAGGCAACGCCTGCATGCAGGTGTGTTGCGGCGCGACCACGCTCGATTCATGGTCGCGCAGGCGGCGCCAGTCGTCGGAGAGGGTGATTTCTCGCAGGCGGGCGTTGTGAAAGCGGCGTGCATCCACATAGCCGGCAAAGGTGCTGCGCCCGAAGATCAGATAGGGGATCAGCGTGAATTCCGGCAGCGTGACCAGCGAGATGGCCCACGCGATGGCGCCCTGCGACGTACGCACGGTCAGCACGGCATGCATGGCAGCGAGCACGCCCACGCAGTGCACAAGAAAGAGGAAGGCGGCAAATGCCGTGGTGTTGGTCAGCATTGGGAGCGTCGGGGGAAACGGCACACCGTTGGCCATTTTGACACGGTCCAGGTGGCGTCGGACAAACACGGATATTGCCCTGGCGGATATCTCGCGTAGTCTGGCTGCGGCGTCCACGTCAGGCACGCCGCATGCTGGTGTGAAGTCAACGTCCTCTCGACCCGCCGTACCCAACCGACATTCGAACATGCAAGGGCACCCGAGGAACCTCCCGACCGCGCTTCTACGCGCCTGGCTTGCCTGGCTGGCCATCGCGCTGCTGACCGGCTGCGCAAGCCTGCCCGAGCATGTCGATCGGCCCGTGACGACGGCGCTGGCCAATGCCCAATCGGCCACCTCGCTGGGGCGCCTCGCGCAGACGAATGCGCCGTCGGCCGATGTGTCCGGCTTCCGGCTGATCCTCGGGCGAAGAAGCCTATGCCACGCTGCTTACACTGGCCGACCGGGCCGAGCGTACGTTGGACCTGCAGTACTTCATCATCGCCAGCGACAACAGCGTGCGCGAACTGATGCGCCATGTGCGGGCCGCTGCCGACCGGGGCGTGCGCGTACGCATGCTGGTCGACGATCTGCACAGCGACGGGCGCGACCTGGCGTTCCTGAAGTTTTCGTCGCACAAGAACATCGACGTACGGCTGTTCAACCCGTTTCCTGGCGGCCGCATGTCGAACGTCACGCGGTACCTGAGCGGTGCGGCTGAGTTCCGCCGCGTCAACCGTCGCATGCATAACAAGGCCTTCATTGCCGACAACGCGCTGGCCGTGACGGGCGGGCGCAATCTGGGCGCCGAGTATTTCACCCAGAACGAGACCACCAACTTTGTCGACCTGGACGTGCTGGCCGCGGGGCCGGCGGTGCGCCAGTTGTCGTCGGCGTTCGATGCGTACTGGAACAGCGAATTTGCCTATCCGGTGCAGGCGTTGGCGCTCGAACCGAGCACGGCGCATCCGCCCGCGCAGAAAGACGGCAACTATCCCACACCCGTGACGATGCCGAACCGGCCGGAAGGGCCGCCCCAGCATATCGACGTGCCGACCCGGCCGATCGACATGGGTTCAGGCTCCGGTTCCGGCAAGGCCTCGCCTGACAAGACGATCTCGCAGCTCGAGCAGCGCCGCAACCGGACTGACCTCGCCAGCCCGGCGCCGGAGCAGCCCTTGCCGCTCAAACCTGCCCCGCGTGACTGGTTCCTCGCCGATCAGATTGCCCGTGGCCGCCTGCGCCTGGAATGGGCGCCTGCGCAGGTCATCGTCGATCGTCCGGCCAAGGTGTCGGGGGATGAGGTGGAACCTGGCGGTGAGCGTCTCGCCCAGACGCTTCTGCGCCTGATTGACGAGGCCAAGCGCGAGGTGGTGCTCATCTCACCGTACTTCGTGCCGGGCAAGCGCGGCATCGAGGTGGCCAAGCGCCTGCAGGATCGCGGCGTGCGTCTGCGTGTGCTGACCAATTCGCTGGCGGCGACCGACGCGCCCATCGTGCATGTCGGCTATGCGAAATATCGCAGCGCGCTGATCGACGACGGTGTCGAGCTGTACGAACTGCGCCCGACGCTGGGGGATCGCCCCAGGATGATCGGCACGTTCCGTTCGTCGCAGGCCAGCCTGCACGTGAAATCGATCGTGGTCGACCGCAGCACCCTGTTTGTCGGCTCAATGAACATCGACCCGCGCTCGATCGGCCTGAATACGGAAACGGGGCTGATCATCCGCAGCCCGGTGCTGGCGGAGGCGGTGGCCAAGCTGTTCGACGACTCGGTGCGCGACAGCGCCTACCGGGTGACCAAGGACGACGGCCACCTGCGCTGGACCACGCATGAGAACGGCAAGGAGGTCGTGGTCGATCACGAGCCCGAAGTCGGCCTGGGCCGCCGGACGTGGATCCAGATGCTGGCGCCGTTTACGCCGGAAGAACTGCTGTAGCGGCTCCAAAGAAAACGCCGCGACGGGCGGCGTTTTGCAGCGCAGGCCAGGGGTCGCCCGGCCGTTGCTTCATTACATCTTCTGCTTGGTGTTGTCAGCCGCGTTTTCCAGCTTCTGGCCACCGGTCTGGATGTCCTTGCCCATGCCTGCCATCGTGTTGCAGCCTGCCAGGACGGCGCAGCCCAGGGCCAGCAGTGCGATCAGTTTCTTCATCTCGATCCCTTGTGAGCCGTGCGGTATCCCGCACGATGTTCGCGTGATTGCCACCCCTGCGGTGGCGCAACCGGCATTTTAGTGCGAGCCCGCGCACGTGGGGTGCGTCGATCGCATCTTTTTGTCGTCTTGCATATCACTTGCGACGCATTCCGGACATTCCGGGCGCTGCCCTCTACTTCTGCCGTCCGCTGCCGTTAGCACCTTTGGGAGTGAACAGGGTGCCTGAAGAGGGGCGCGGGGAAACGATCTCGGCGCCACACGGGCCAACCATGCAGGGGAAAACACATGTGGAAGTGGATGGATACGAGCATTCGCACGCGGCTGACGTTCCTGGTCGCGGTATTTGCCGTGATGATTGCGGTGGTGGGTTTCGCCGGCATCACCACCGGCCGGGCCACCAATGAAGACCTGCGCGCGGTGTATCTGGAAGATGCCAAAGGCCTCGACCTGCTGGCCAAAGACACCATCAACCTGCTGTGGGCGCGCATCCACCTGACCAATTTCGATGCGGTCTCGTCGCCGGAAGAGCTCAAGAAGTTGCTGGCCGATGCGCACACCATGGTCAATTCGGCCAACGAGGCGTGGGCGCAGTTCATGAAGCTGCCGATTCCGGATGCGGACCGCGCCCAGCTGCAAGCCGCCGATGCCGCCCGCACCAAGTTCGTCAAGACCGCGCTGGAGCCGGCCATTGCCGCGCTGGAGCGCAGCGACCTCACCACGTATCGCGAGCTGAACACCAACCTGGTGCCGAAGCTGTTTGTCGACTACGACGCGGCGCTCGGGCCGCTGGTCGGGGCGCGCTTCAAGTACGGTCAGCAACGCTTCGACCATTCCCAATCGCGCTATGCGATGAGCATCTGGATCTCGGGCGGCTTGCTGGCCGCTGCGCTGGTGCTGTCGGTGGTGGCGCGCGGCGTGCTCGGCCGCACGGTGGTGCGTCCGCTGGAACGCGCCATTCAGGTGTTCGAGCGCATGGCCTCCGGCGACCTCGCCACGCGCATGGAAGGCCAGACCGCCGCCGGCCGCCGCGACGAAACCGCACGGCTCATGCACGCCGTGTCGTCCATGCAAACGAGCCTGCAGCAGATCATCGGGCAGGTGCGCACGGGCTCGGATTCGATCGCCAGCGCCACCAAGCAGATTGCCGCCGGCAATGCCGACCTCTCGCAGCGTACGGAGCAACAGGCCTCGTCGCTGGAAGAAACCGCGTCGAGCATGGAGGAACTGACCAGCATCGTGAAGCAGAACGCCGACAACGCACGCCAGGCGAGCGCGCTCGCCGTCAACGCGTCGGACATTGCTGTCAAGGGCGGGGAGGTCGTGGGCCGCGTGGTCGACACCATGGCCGGCATCAACGAAAGCAGCCGCAAGATCGCCGACATCATCGGCGTGATCGAGGGCATTGCGTTTCAGACCAACATCCTGGCGCTGAATGCCGCAGTGGAAGCCGCACGCGCTGGCGAGCAGGGCCGGGGTTTTGCTGTCGTTGCCGGCGAGGTGCGCAGCCTCGCGCAGCGCAGCGCCACGGCCGCCAAGGAGATCAAGGAGTTGATCGGGGATTCGGTGGGCCGCGTGCAGAACGGCTCGGCGCTGGTGGCGGAAGCCGGCACGGTGATCGACGAGGTCGTGGTGGCCGTGCGCCGCGTGACCGACATCATGGGCGAGATCAGCGCCGCGTCGGAAGAGCAGAGCAGCGGCATCGAGCAGGTCAACCAGGCCGTCACGCAGATGGATCAGGTGACGCAGCAGAATGCGGCGCTGGTCGAGCAAGCAGCCGCTGCGGCGGAATCGTTGGAAGAACAGGCTGAGGCGCTGCGCAGCGCGGTGGCGGTCTTCCGCGTCGAGCACGCATAAGCAGCACACGCGCAAGCACCTAAGCCCTTCCGCTTTCCAGCGGGAGGGCGTTCTTTTTCACGGCAGCAGATCGCGCGCGCGTTCGGCAATCACGTCTTGCGTGTCGTCGATCCAGCGGGCCGGGAAGGGCTGCGAGAGCAGGTAGCCCTGGATGACGTCGCACCGGCAGGCACGCAGCGCATGGAGCTGCGCCGCCGTTTCCACGCGCGTGGCCGTGACGGGCACGCCCGCACCGTGGGCGGCAGTCACCAGACGTTGCAGTGCCGCGTGGTCGCTCGCGTTGGTCACCGCGTTGACGATGGCCTGATCGAGCTTGACCTGGTCCGGCCGGAACGTTGCCAGGCAATCAAGGCTGTGCGCGGTGGCGCCAAAATCTTCCACAGCCACGCGTGCGCCACTGGCGTGCAGGGCGTCCACGGCCTTCTGCGCTGAGCCGTTGGCGCGGTGCAGCGTGTGTTCCGATATCTCGAAGACCAGCCGTGCGGTCGGCACCGCGTGTCGCGCGGCAATCTCGCGCACGACATCGCTCAATTGCGGATCAAGCAGCTGCGCCACCGACAAGTTGACGGCGGCATGCACGCCCGGCTGATGCCGGCTGTTGCGCCCTGCGCGCTGCGATTCTTCGCGCACCAGCCCGGCCAGCATCTGCGCGGCGTTGTCGAGCACCCAGTGGCCGACCTCGCGAATGTCGCCGGTCTGCTCCAGGATCGGCAGAAAATCGGCTGGTGCCACGCCTCCCAGCTCGGGTGAAATCCAGCGCAGCAAGAATTCGTAGCCGACGATCCGTCCGTCGGTCAGGCTCAGCTGGGGTTGGAGGTTCAGGCTGAACTGGCGGCGGGCAAGCGCGTGGCGGAGTTGCGCGGCCAGGCGCGGGTGTTCGGCGACGGCGTCGTATCCGTCGGCATGGGCGACGTTGGGGCCCGTGCGTGGAGGCATGGCCGCCGGGGCATACAACGCGGGGCTGGGTTCGGCACCGTGCTGTACGCCATACAGCGCCCGGTCGGCCTGTTCAATCAGCCGTGCCGCATCGGCGGGCATGCCTTCGAAAAGCGTCATGCCGATGCTGCAAGAGCAGACCAGCTCGTAACCGTGTGTGATGAAAGGCCGCGTGAGCGCCGCGGAAATCCGCCGCGCGAGGTCGTGCACATCCTGTGCCGAGACGAAGTCTGCGCAGGCAACGGCAAAGGTCTCGGGGCCGATGCGCCCGACGATAGGGGCAATGCCATCCGCAGGTGGCACGCTCAGCGTCTGAAGCCGCGATGCACATTCGACGATGACCTCTCGCGCGGCCAGCGGCCCGAGCGTGTTGGTCGCCTCGGCAAAATGGTCGAAGCCGATGAGCAGCAGCGCGCCGATTGCGTCCTGGCGAGCCGGTTGCGGCATGGCCGCCAGCAGCTGGACGAATCGTTCGCGGTCCGGCAATCCGGAGATGGGATCCAGACTCGATGGCGCGGCAGACCTTGCGCGGCTCATAAATGGGGATCGTCCTGCAAATGCCTTTAAAACGGAAATGCGTACGCTTGATGCACTGTCAATTGTAGAGCTTTGTCAAAAGCCAGCCTGCGGCATCATAAGCCGAAAACCGGCCAGGGTGGCCGATCGCCGGCATGTTTTCGGGCGCTTCCGGCCCGTGTTTTTAACGTTTAGCGGTAATTAATTCTGATAAAAGCAGCGCGAATATCAGTCCTTCTACCCGTTACACCATGCGCTGGCCGCCCCACAGCAACTGCTCATAGATGAAGCACTGCAGCAGCATCTTTTGGGCGGCGACCAGTTCGATGAATTCCACGCCGTATTGATAGACATTGGGCAGGTCGGCCGGCTTTTCACTGCGGACGAGGGCGGCGGCCACCAGCTCGGAGTGGTAGTCGCGCGTTTTCACGCGGAAGCGCAGGCGGGCCGGCGCGCCACTGACTTCAAGCCGATGCGCAGAGCGGAACGACGCGCCCGTCGTGCTGATGTCGGAAATATGGATCATGCGCGGCGGGTCGCCGCTCACCAGCATCTTGCCCACCACGTTGGCGCGCACGCGCAGCGATTTGCGCAGCGTGCGGCTCTTGATCCGCCGCGGCGGCGACAACACGACGTATTCGAACGGGATGCGGCACACCGCCATCACCGTGCACTCGAAGCTGGCAATGCCCTCGCCCGAGAAGGCGTGGACTTCCACGAGTTCGTCCTTGACCGGCATGACGGTGCGGCCGCTGTCGGTGGGCATGGTGATGAGCAGATGGCGTTGCGGGCTATAGCCCATCACGCGCGCGGCGCCCTTGGTCTGGCCGGCACCCGCCGTCAGGCGCACAGTCAGCATGCCGCCGGGGCGCAGGCCCAGCAGCTCCATGGCGATCGTGCGTTCGCCCTCAGGGTCGTCGCCCATGTCCGGGAACATCGTGTTCGGGAACTGCGTGTTTGCAAACGCGGGCGCAGGCGCGGGCGTGCCGTCCGCCAGACGGTGCGGGCGGTGCAGCGTGCACAGCAGATCGATCTCTTCCGGCGAGTGGATGACGTCGCCTTTCGGGACGAGCAGCTGCCCGTCGGCGTCAAGCATCGGCCACGGCAGGGGGATCGCAAGCGGAATGTCGAGAGGTTGAAGTTCGAGCATGGCAATGGGGGCCCCACAGCCGCGCGGGGCCCCACGTTTCTATACGGCCAAATGTTGCACAACTTTAAGCGCACTTATTGATTGTGCAGGGACGGTGGCACGGGAGTTGCGGCCAGCCCGTCATGATCGAGCACAATGGCGGTTCCAACGTGGATGGGGTGAGCGCGCGCATGGCGTCTCGGCAGCATTTCTGGGCGGTGGTGGAGCAGTTTGCGCGCTATGTCGTCATCGGCGGCGGCGCAACGCTGGCGCACTATGTGGGGCTGTTCGGACTCGTGCAGGTGGGGGTGTCGCCGTGGCGGGCATCGGTGGCGGGCAGCGTGATCGGTGCCACGCTCAACTACTTCATCAGCCGGCAGGCCGTCTTCAACAGCACACGCGGGCACATCGGCGCGATGGTGCGCTTCGGTCTGGTGGCCTTCCTCGCCCTGGGATGCAATGCGACCATCATGGCCATCGGCCTCGGGATCGGCCTGTATTACCTGATCGCGCAGGTATTCGCCTCGGCCATCACGGCAGTCTTCAACTTTCTGGTGCACCGGTATTGGACGTTCCGTGACGCCGATGCCGTCGGCGCGCCGACGGAGCCGCAACCAGTCATCGTGCAGGAACGGCCCCCGCATAAGGGCCCGTGAGGGGCCCTCCTGCGTCAATGCCGGCTTCCCACGCTCTGCAGGCCGGCAGCGATTTCCGTGACGAACGCCACATCGCCGATACCATCGGCGGGCGGGACCGGGGCATCGTCACGCAGGCGTTCCACCACCAGGTGAACGTCGATGACGTCGGCCACGCCCGACGCCTCCAACGAGACGAGTGCTGCCAGCTGCGCAATCGCAAACGTATCCGCGAGCAGCGGTGTGTCGTCGTGGAGGTCGCCGACAACGCGTGCGGACGAGGTCTTTCCAGCGCGCGTGGAGTGCTGCGCGGTCTCACGTGCGCGATAGGCGAAGTAGGCGTCGGCAAAGTGCACGCGATGCGCATCGAATACCCGCACGGCGGCGGTGAGGGCATCGTCCACCCAGGCCGGGTCGACTGGCGCCGTGCCGGGCTCGGTGCCTTCGGGCAGGCCCGCAAGCTTGAGCGCATACCGATGTGTCTGCGTGCCGGGGGCGACAAAACTCAATTCCATACGACCTCCTACAACCGCGTGCGCTGGTGCCGCGGCTCGCCGTGTTTGAATTCGCCCCCGAAGCGATATTGAAGAATAGTAACGGAGCTGTCCGATTGCGCGTTTCGTCCTTCCGGATGAGTTCAAGGGGCCTTGTCTTCACCTTAAGACATTCGCAATGTGGAGATTGCCGCCCGGCCATGTGGCAAACGGTTGCGTTCGGGCAGTGCCTGTGCGACCTAACCGAACGGCTAGCTGCTTCGCAACGGGCGCCCGTGTACAGTTTTGTCCGATGTCCGGCGACGTCGGGCAGATGTCGACAATCGACGTCGACAAACGCAGACGGGAATGACGCGGGGCGCGTTTCCTTCGCGTCATTTCGCGCACGAGGGGACCGAAAGCGCGCTCGCGGTCCATGTCCCCTCGCGGGAAGGGATTGCCCCGTTAACTCGCGGCTTCTATAGTCCGCCTCGATTCGTGCGCTTGCAACGCACCAAGGTCTGTCATTGCCGGCCGTCAACTGGGCCGCACAGACCACGAGACCGGTTACGGGGATCACGCCAACCGCCACCGCGCGCGCCTGACGCAGCCATTGCGTCATGGACCCCGCGGCGCGATGGCCACCACATCAGCCACCCCCGGGACTGCCGCATTCGCGAAACAGCATCGCCATGCTTGAGGACCACCACTTGTACAAGGCTGCGATCGAACATTCGCCGATAGGAATCGGCCTGTGCGCGCCAGAGGGTCGCTTCCTCGACGTGAACCGTGCGCTGTGCGCGCTGACCGGTCACGAAGCACAGGCGCTGCGCACGCGCGATCTGTTCGACCTGTGCCACCCCGATCACACTGAACGCACCCGACATGGTGTCGAGTCGCTGCTCGCCGGCCAGCGCGATGCGCTGTCGATGGAGACGCGCCTGGTCCGCCAGGACGGCACAACCGTGTGGGTGCAGGCCGACGTGGCCGTTGCGCGCGACGACGGCAGCCAGCACCTTGTCGTGCAGATGCAGGATGTGACCGCGCGGCGCCTGGCGCTGGAATCGCTGCGCGCGTCGGAGCAACGGCTGGCCTATGTGCTGGACGGCGCGGGGCTGGGCACGTTCGACTGGTCGACGCGCGCGCGGCATGTGTCGTTCAACCGCCGGACGGCCGACATGCTCGGCTACGAGCCGGCGGATCTGCCCAACGATCCGGATGCATGGTTCGCCATGGTGCATCCGCAAGACGCAGCATTGAGCGCGCGGCGTATCTATCGCCATATGCGCGGCGATGCCGACAGCTTTGAAATCGAGCAGCGCATGCGCGCGCGCCATGGCCAATGGATCTGGGTGGCCGCCCGCGGGCGCGTGACGGAGCGCGATGCACGCGGCATGGCCACGCGCGTAAGCGGCACGCTGCTCGACGTGACGCAGCGGCGCACGGCGCTGGATCAGGCGCACCACCTCGCGCTGCATGATCCGCTGACGGACTTGCCGAATGCACGTTTGCTTCGCGATCGCCTGTTCGTCGCCATTCAGGCGGCGCGCGCGCGCGCGGGCAGGTCGCGGTCGTGTTCATCGATCTCGATCGCTTCAAGCCGGTCAACGACGAGTATGGCCACGCGGTTGGCGATCTCGTCCTGAAGGCGACGGCCATGCGGTTGCGCAGCGGCCTGCGCGCCTCCGACACGGTGGCCCGCCTGGGCGGCGATGAATTTGTCGCCGTCCTCACGCACTGCGCCACGCGCGACGATGTGACGCAAACCGTGGAACGCCTGATCGAGCAATTGCAGACGCCGTTCCGTGTGGAGGGCCATGTGCTGTCGATGGGCGTGAGCGCCGGCGTGGCGCTGTATCCGACTGACGGGCGTGACGCGCAGACGCTCATCCGCAACGCCGACGCGGCGATGTATGAAGTCAAACGTGCCGGCGGCAACGGCGTGGGTTTCCATGCCTCGCTCAACTATGAGCGGCTGATGGGCATGCGATCGCGCAATCGCGATCTCGACGGCGAAGCCGACGCGCGCTGATCCGCTACCGCGCACCCAAACAAAACGGCCCGCCGCAAGGCAGGCTTTCTTCAAGCGTTGCAAACGCTCGAAACTCAGAACGTGTAACGCAAGTAGAGCTCGTTCAGATCCGTGCCCGGGTTCGGGCGCTTGATCGACGCGTTCGACAGGTGTTCGAAGCGGTAGCCCATCTGGAATTGCTGCTTGCTGCCGAAGGACACGCCCACGCCGATCATGTCGGAGAACTGGAAGGCCGTGCTGAAGTTGTGCTCATCTGACGTGCGGGTGTGCGAGAGCAGGCGCGGGCCGATGCCAGCTTCAATGAACGGCACCCATGAGCCGCCGCGCTTTTCGATGCGGAACAGCGGCGTCACGCCGAATTCGGTCAGGTTCTGGCGGTTGGTGCCCTTGGTCGAGCGCCATTGGCCCAGCGCCACTTCCCAATCCAGGTTCACGAACCAGCCTTGCGGGTTGCCCCAGTGGAAGCCCGAATCGAAATCCAGATCGACGCCGTACTTCTCGATGCCGTGGCTGTTGTCACGGCCGTAGATGACGCGCACGGAAGGGTCAGCCTGCGCAGGCAGGGCGGTGAACAGCGTGGCGGCGCCCAGGGCGGTGGCCAGCAACTTGGCGGAGCGGGGAAGCGCGGATCGGATCATCAGAGAGAGCGGAATCAGTTGAACGGCGCGCGTGAATCGGGGCAACTGCGTCGGCAACCACGCGCGCGGCGGACATGGTGGCAGGCAAACGGACGGTCGGGATCGCACCGGGGCGAGCTTGCAAGGCATCGGACGACGCAATTTGCGCGCCTGCTGCTGCACCCGCCCGCCCACATGATCGGGACGGTCCGGAACAAATTCCGACGATTATAGGGGGAACTATCCGACTGCGTGCGTGCTTACGCACAAGGGGACATTGCCGGCGGCGAAACGTCGTCGGCCACCGGCAATGCCAGAAGGGTTATTGGGCGGCCGGGGCGGAAGCCGGCTGCAGCGCCGCCTGGCCGACCACCGGCACTTCGCCGTGCCAGCCGCCGCCCAGCGCCTTCACCAGCAGCACGGCTGCCGAATACTGCTTGCCTTGCAGCGTGAGCAGCGTGCGCTCGGCACTGTAGGCCGTGGCTTGTGCCGTGATGACTTCCAGGAAGCTCACCGTGCCGGCGCGATACCGGTTCAGGTTGAGCTGCGCGGCTTCCTGTGCGGCCTTGACGGCGTCCGCCTGTACCGCAAATTCCTGCGTCTGCCAGCGCAGCGCGGCAAGGTTGTCTTCAACATCCTGGAACGCGCCGAGCACGGTCTGCCGGTACGTTGCGACCGACGCATCGTAAGCAGCGCCGGCCTTGTCGACAGCGGCTGCACGCGCGCCGCCATCGAACAGCGTGGCCGCCAGCGTCGGGCCGATCGACCAGACGCGGCTGGGCAGCGTCGCCAGGCGCGAAAGCGTGTTGGCCGCCAAACCAGCCGATGCCCCCAGCGTGAGCGTGGGGAAATACGCGGCCTTCGCCACGCCGATTTGCGCGTTGGCAGCGGCCATGCGGCGCTCGGCGGCGGCAATGTCGGGGCGCCGCTCCAGCACGGCCGATGGCACTTCCAGCGGAATGGCGGGCAGTGCCGGCAAGTCGGCCACGCTGGCAGCGGTGGCCGGCGCCAGCGAAAACTCCGCCGGCGGTTTGCCGATCAGCACTGCAATGGCGTGCTCAAGCTGTGCGCGAGTGACTTCCGTATCCAGCAGCAGCGCTTGCGACTGCTTGAGCTGCGTCTGCGCGGTCAGCACATCCGAGCGCTGCGCCACGCCCACGGCGTACTGGTTTTGCGTGAGCTTCAGGAAGCGCTCGTAGTCCGCAACGGTGCGCTGCAAGACGGCCTTCTGGGTATCCGTGACACGCAATTGAAAATAGTTCTGCGCAAGCGTCGCGTGGGCCGACAGCAAAGCGGACGATAAATCGCCTGCACTGGCTTGCGCGCTGGCCTTGTTCGACTCAACCGATCGGCGGATGCGGCCCCACAGGTCGAGTTCCCAACTGGCGTTGAGCGACAGGCTCTGCGAATTGAGCAGGCTCGGGTTGCCGGTCGACAGGCTGCCGTCCGGATTGACCGACGTGCGCACGGAACGGCTGCGCGTGGCGGACGCACTGGCACCCAGCGTCGGGAAGAACGAAGCCTGCGCGGATTGCACCAGCGCCTGGGCCTGGCGGTACTGCGCCTCGGCCACCAAGATGTTCTGGTTGGCGGCCGCAACCTGTTCTTCCAGCGCGTTCAGCTGCGGGTCGTTGAAGATCTCCCACCACTTGCCGCGGGCGATGGCGTCGCTCGGGTCGGCGATTTTCCAGTCGCCGGCTTCCTTGTATTGCTGCGGCACTTCGGCATCGGGCCGCTTGTAGTCGGGCCCGACCGCGCAGGCCGAGACGAGCGCGCACGCGGCCAGCGCGAGCAACGAGGTGCGAAGGGCTTGGGTGCCTCTTGTCATGTTCAGCTTCCTTGCGAATCCAATGCGGGCAGCGGTGCGTCTTTGCTGCGGCCGGCGCGACGCAGGCGCAGCCGGTCGAGCGCCAGGTAGACCACCGGCGTGGTGTAGAGCGTGAGGATCTGGCTGACCAGCAGGCCGCCGACGATGGAGATGCCCAGCGGCGTGCGCAGCTCCGCGCCGTCGCCGTGGCCGAGCGCCAGGGGCAGGGCGCCGAGCAGCGCGGCCATCGTCGTCATCAGGATCGGCCGGAAACGCAGCACGCAGGCGTGGAAGATCGCATCTGCGGGGCTCATGCCCTGGCTGCGCTCAGCCTCGAGCGCGAAGTCGATCATCATGATGGCGTTCTTCTTGACGATGCCAATGAGCAGAATCACGCCGATCAACGCGATGATCGAAAAGTCCGTGTCGGTGATGATCAGCGCCAGCAGCGCCCCCACACCGGCCGAGGGCAGCGTCGAGAGAATCGTGATGGGATGCACGTAGCTCTCGTACAGCACGCCCAGCACGATGTAGATGGTGATGAGCGCAAACAGGATCAGCACGGGCTGGCTGGAGAGCGAATCCTGGAACGCCTTGGCGGTGCCCTGGAAACTGCCGTGCACGGAGGACGGCACGCCGATGCGGTTCATCGCATCCTGGATGTCCTGCGTGGCACCCGACAGCGATGCCCCCGGCGCGAGGTTGAACGAGATGGTGCTGGCCGCAAACTGCCCCTGGTGATTGACGGCCAGCGCCGTGTTGGTGGGCTCGTAATGCGAGAAGGTCGACAGCGGCACCTGCGCACCCGTCGACGTGATGATGTAGATGTCGCGCAGGCCGTCGGGGTTCTGCCAGTACTGCGGCGCCGCTTCCATCACAACACGGTATTGGTTGAGCGGGTTGTAGATGGTCGATACCTGGCGCTGCCCGAACGCGTTGTTCAGGGCGTTGTCGACATCGCTCGGGTTGATGCCGAGCGATTTGGCCTTGTCGCGGTCGATGACGAGTGATGTCTGCAGGCCCTTGTCCTGCGTATCGGTGTTGACGTCCGTCAGCGACTTCACCTGCGTGAGCGCCTGCTTGATCTTCGGATCCCACGCGCGCAGCTCGTTCAGGTCGTCGGCCTGCAGCGTGTATTGGTACTGCGCGTTGCTGGCCCGACCGCCCACCCGGATGTCCTGTACCGATTGCAGGAACAGGCTCGCGCCCGGCTCACGTGCAAGCTTGCCGCGCAATCGGTTGATGATCTGGTCGGCCGACATCTTGCGCTCGGCCAGCGGCTTGAGCTGAATGAACATCTGCCCGGTATTGCGCTGACTGCCGCCCGTAAAGCCCACCACGTTCTCCACCGCCGGGTCTTGCCGAACGATGGTGATGAAGTCGGTCAACTTGGTGCGCATCGCCTGGAAGGAGATCGACTGGTCCGCCTGGATGAAGCCGATCACCCGGCCCGTGTCCTGCTGCGGGAAGAACCCCTTCGGCACGATGATGTACAGGTAGACGTTCAGGCACACCGTGGCCAACAGGATCAGCAGCGTGAGCCAGCTGTGCCGCAGCGCCCACGCCAGCGAGTTGCGGTAGAGGTCGAGCAGGAAGGTGAAGAAGCCTTCCGTCTTGCGATGGAACCAGCCGTGTTCTTCCTCGGCGGCGGGCTTCAGCAAGCGTGCGCACATCATCGGCGTGGTGGTCAGCGATACCACCAGCGACACCAGGATGGCGACCGACAGCGTCACCGCAAACTCACGGAACAGCCGGCCGACGATGCCGCCCATCATCAGCAGCGGGATGAAGACGGCGATCAGCGAAAGACTCATCGACACCACGGTGAAGCCGACTTCGCGCGCCCCCTTGAGCGCAGCCTGCATGGGCCGCATGCCGTTTTCGATGTGGCGCGAGACGTTTTCCAGCACGACGATGGCATCGTCCACGACAAAGCCGGTCGCGACGGTCAGCGCCATCAGCGAGAGGTTGTCGAGGCTGTAACCGCACAGGTACATCACGCCGAATGTGCCGATGAGCGAGACCGGCACCGCCACGCTCGGAATGAGCGTCGCCCGCACGTTGCGCAGAAACAGGAACACCACCATGATCACCAGCGCGATCGACAGCACCAGCGTGCGCTCCACATCCTTGAGCGAGGCGCGGATGGTGGGCGTGCGGTCCATCATCACATCGAGGTTGATCTGCGCGGGGATGGTATTGCGCAGGTACGGCAGGATGTCGTTGATGCGGTCGACCGTGTCGATGATGTTGGCGCCCGGCTGCCGGCTGATGATGAGCAGCACCGAAGGCTTGCCGTTGGCCGAGCCGTAGTTGCGGATGTCCTGCACGCTGTCAGTCACCTCGGCCACGTCGGCCAGCCGCACCGGCGAGCCATTGCGCCAGGCGATGATGAGCGACTGGTATTCGACGGCCTTCTTGGCCTGGTCGTTGGCGTAGATGGTCCAGACGCGGTCGCCGGATTCCATCATGCCCTTGGGCTTGTTCGCGTTCGTGCTGGTGATGACGGTGCGCACGGTCTCCATCGAGATGCCGTACTTGTTCAGCGCCATCGGGTTCAGCTCGACCCGCACCGCCGGCAGCGACGCACCGCCGATGGTGACCTGGCCCACGCCGTTGATCTGCGACAGCTTCTGCGCAAGGATGGTCGAGGCCGCGTCGTACAGCTCGCCGCGCGACTTGGTGTCGGACGTCAGCCCGACGATCATGATCGGCGCGTCGGCCGGATTGACCTTGCGATACGTCGGGTTGCTCGGCAGGCCGGAGGGCAGCAGGCTGCGTGAAGCATTGATGGCCGCCTGCACATCGCGCGCCGCGCCGTCGATGTCGCGCGACAGATCGAACTGCAGCGTGATCCGCGACGAACCGAGCGAGCTGGACGACGTCATCTCGGTAATGCCGGCAATGCGGCCGAGCGAGCGCTCCAGCGGCGTCGCCACGGTGGCCGCCATGGTCTCGGGGCTGGCGCCCGGCAGCGATGCGCTGACCGAGATGGTCGGAAAGTCCACCTGCGGCAGCGGCGACACCGGCAGCAGGCGGAACGCCGCGATACCGGCCAGCGCCACACCGATGGTCAGCAGCGCCGTGGCAACCGGCCGCGCGATGAAAGTGGCGGACAGGTTCATTGCGGTCCGCCAGATTCGTTGGCACCAGCCGCACCGTGGCGTCGGGCGGCACGGCGCGCGCGCCAGTCGCGCATGCGTGCGCCAAGGTTGTCGAAGGCCAGATAGATGACCGGCGTGGTGAACAGCGTCAGCACCTGGCTGACCAGCAGGCCGCCCACCATCGTGATGCCCAGCGGCTGGCGCAGCTCGGAGCCCACGCCGGTGCCGAGCATCAGGGGCAGGGCGCCCAGCAGCGCGGCCATGGTCGTCATCAGAATCGGGCGGAAGCGCAGCAGACACGCCTGGTAGATGGCATCGCGCGGGGCCATGCCTTGCTCGCGTTCGGCCTCCAGCGCGAAGTCGATCATCATGATCGCGTTCTTCTTGACGATGCCGATCAGCAGGATGATCCCGATGATGGCAATGATGCCCATGTCCTTGCCCGACACCAGCAGCGACAGCAGGGCGCCCACGCCGGCCGACGGCAGCGTCGACAGGATCGTCACGGGGTGAATCGTGCTTTCGTACAACACGCCCAGCACGATGTACATCGTGATGATGGCCGCAAGGATCAGCCACAGCTGGTTCGACAGCGACGCGCGGAACGCCAGCGCCGCGCCCTGGAAACTCGTCTGCATGCTGGCCGGCAAGCCGATTTCCTCTTCGACCGCATTGATGGTGTCGACCGCTGCGCCCAGCGATGCACGCGGCGCCAGGTTGAACGAAATGGTCGCCGCCGGGAATTGGCCCTGATGGTTCACCACGAGCGAACCGGGTTGCTCCACCACCGTGGCAAACGCGCCCAACGGAATCTGCTGGCCGCCGCTGGATGCCACGTGCAGGTCATACAGCGATTGCGGCCCCAGCTGCATCTTCGGGTCGGTTTCGAGCACCACGCGGTACTGGTTCGATTGCGTGAAGATGGTCGACACCAGGCGTTGGCCATAGGCGCTGTACAGCGCGCTGTCGACGGCCGCCATCGTGATGCCGTACACCGCCGCCTTGTCACGGTCGACCTGCACGTAGGCGCGCAGGCCGTTGTCTTGCAGGTCGCTTGCTACGTCGCGCAGCTCGTGGGTCTGCTGCAGGCGTTCGACCAGTTTCGGCACCCACTTCGAAAGGTTGTTCGGGTCCGGGTCTTCGACGGTGAACTGGTACTGCGTGCGACTGACGCGGTCTTCAATCGTCAGATCCTGCACCGGCTGCATGTACAGCGAGATGCCCGCCACCTTGGCCAGTTCGGGTTGCAGGCGCTGGATGATCTCGGTGGCGTCGGCGTCGCGCTCGTCCTTCGGCTTGAGGTTGATGAGCATGCGGCCGCTGTTGAGTGTGGTGTTCACCCCATCCACGCCGATGAACGACGACAGGCTCTGGACCGCCGGGTCCTTGAGTACGACTTCGGCCAGCTTCTGCTGCCGCTCGGCCATGGCCGAAAACGAGATCGACTGCGACGCATCCGAAATGCCCTGGATGACGCCCGTGTCCTGCACCGGGAAGAAGCCTTTGGGCACCACGACATACAGCAGCCCCGTCAGCACCAGCGTGCCGATGGCCACCAGCAGCGTCGTCTTCTGCCGGTCAAGCACCCATTGCAGCATGCGGCCGTACCGCGCGATGACGTTGTCGAAAAACGCGCCCGCAGCGTGATAGAAGCGCGATTGCTCGGCTTCGGGAATGTGCTTAAGCAGGCGTGCGCACATCATCGGCGTAAGCGTGAGCGACACCACGGCCGAGATCAGGATCGATACCGCCAGCGTGATGGCGAACTCGCGGAACAGCCGCCCCACCACATCGCCCATGAACAGCAGCGGAATCAGCACCGCGATGAGCGAGAAGGTGAGCGAGATGATCGTGAAGCCGATCTGCTTGGAGCCCTTGAGTGCGGCTTCCATCGGCGGGTCGCCGTCTTCGATGTAGCGGGCGATGTTTTCGATCATGACGATCGCATCGTCCACCACGAAACCCGTGGCGATGGTCAGCGCCATCAGCGTGAGGTTGTTGATCGAAAAACCTGCCAGGTACATCACGCCAAACGTGCCGACCAGCGACAGCGGCACCGCTACCGCCGGAATGACCGTGGCCGGCACGTTGCGCAAGAACAGGAAGATCACCATCACGACCAGCGCCACGGCGAGCATCAGCTCGAACTGCACATCCGATACCGAGGCGCGGATGGTCGTGGTGCGGTCGGTCAGCAGCGACACTTCCACGTTGCCGGGCAGCGTCTCCTTGAGCTGCGGCAGCAAGGCCTTGGCGCGGTTGACCACTTCGATCACGTTGGCGCCCGGCTGGCGCTGCACGTTCAGGATGATGGCGGGGGTGGTGTTGGACCACGCGGCCAGCTTGCTGTTTTCGGCGCCGTCAACGATCTGCGCCACATCGGTCAGGCGGATGGGTGCGCCGTTCTTGTAGGCGACGATCATCTTGCCGTACTCGGCGGCCGACTTGAGCTGGTCGTTCGCGTCGATGGTGGACGCGCGCGCCGGGCCGTCGAAGCTGCCCTTGGCGCCATTCACGTTGGCGGTGCCGATGGCGGTACGGATGTCGTCAATCGACAACCCCAGCGCCGCCAGCGCCGACGTGTTTGCCTGAATGCGCACAGCCGGCCGCTGCCCGCCGCTGATGCTGACCAGACCGATGCCCGGCAACTGCGACAGCTTCTGCGCGATGCGCGTGTCGACCAGATCTTCCAGCTTGGGCAGCGGCATCGTGTTGGAGGTGATCGCCAGCGTGAGGATCGGCGCGTCGGCGGGATTCACCTTGCTGTAGATCGGCGGCATCGGCAGATCGTTCGGCAGCAGGTTGCCGGCCGCGTTGATGGCCGCCTGCACTTCCTGCTCGGCAATGTCGAGCGAGAGCGACAGATCGAACTGCAGCGTGATGACCGAGGCGCCGCCCGAGCTGGACGACGTCATCTGCTTGAGGCCCGGCATCTGCCCGAACTGGCGTTCGAGCGGCGCGGTGATGGACGACGTCATCACGTCGGGGCTGGCGCCCGGGTACAGCGTCGTCACCTGGATGGTCGGGTAATCGACTTCCGGCAGCGCAGAGAGCGGCAGCATCCGGTACGCCACCAGGCCCGAGAGCAGGATGGCGACCATCAACAGCGTGGTCGCCACGGGCCGGAGGATGAAGATTCGGGAGGGATTCATGCCAGCTCGGAACAGAAGACTTCGTCAGGCGCGTGCACGCAATGCACGACTCAGGGCTTACGGTTTGGCAGCCGGCGCACTCGCGGCGGGTGCTGAAGCACCGCCCTGGCCCCGGCGATGACGCCCGCCCTGATGGCCTGGCCGGCGGCGGGGACACTTGCGGCGGCACCCGGCTGGATCACCTCAACCGGCGAGCCGTCGCGCAGCTTGTCGGCCCCGTCAATCACCACGCGCTCGCCGGGCTGCAGGCCTTGCGCCACCGACACGCGCTCACCTTCGGTCACGCCCAGCTTGACCACGCGCAGCGCTACCTTGTTGTCGTCGCCGACCACGTAGACGAAGGTGCCCTGCGTGCCGCGCTGGATGGCGGCGCCCGGCACGATCACCACGTCGCGCAGCGTATCCACCCGCATGCGCACGTTCACGAACTGATTGGGGAACAGCATCGCGTTCTGGTTCGGGAACTGCGCACGCAGCTTGACCGTGCCGGTGGTGTTGTCGATGGTGTTGTCCACTGTCATGAGCACGCCGCGCGCGAGCTGCGTGGTCTGGCTGCGGTCCCATGCTTCCACCGGCAGCTTGTCGCCGGACTGCAGGCGCGGCATGACTTTGGGCAGGCTGTCTTCGGGAATCGAATAGATGACCGTGATCGGGTCGATCTGCGTGATGACGACGATGCCGTTGGTGTCAGACGCATGCACGATGTTGCCCGGATCGACCTGGCGCAGGCCGACCCGGCCCGACACCGGCGCCGTGATGCGCGTGTAGGACAGCTGCACGCGCGCGTTGTCGACGTTGCCCTGGTCCAGCTTGACCGTGCCGTCGTATTGGCGCACGAGTGCGGCCTGCGTATCCACCTGCTGCTTGGAGATCGAATCCTGCGAGAGCAGCGTCTGATAGCGCTGCAGGTCGAGCTTCGCGTTCTGCAGCAGCGCCTGATCGCGCGCCAGCTGACCTTCCGCCTGCGCGAGCTGCGCCTGATAGGTGCGCGGGTCGACCTCGGCCAGCAGGTCGCCGGCCTTGACGGTCTGGCCCTCGGTGAACGCCAGGCGCACGAGTTGGCCGTCCACGCGTGTTTTGACCGTCACGTTGTTGACGGGCGTGACATTGCCCAGCGCCGACAGCACCACGTTGATGTCGCCCTTGACGGCCGTGCCGACCATTACCGGCATCGGCTTGTTGGCCATGGCGGCGCCGCGGCCGCCTGGCCCCCGCCCACCTGGCCCACCTGGACCGCCCGCGTTGCGATACTTCGCGTGATAGACCGCATAGCCGATCAACACCAGGATGACGATCACCACCCAGATACCCCAGCGACGCCGCTTGCCGCCTTCACGCGGGGGCGGCAGCAGCGTCGAAGACACCTCGTGGGGCGTCTCTTTCCCGTCGTGTGTACGGCGACCGGCGTCGTCAAACTGGCCGGGCTTCTGGTCCTTGGGATCGGACATGTTGGCGTTCCTGTTCTTGGCAATATGGGGACGAGCGCACATGATAGCGGGCGCCCGTGCCAGTCAGACCGCAGCTTAAAGGCAACGTCTTTGCGCAGAATTAGTCGCGCTGCGGGTTCTATTACGGCAGATTACAAACCCATTGCGGTGTTACCGGGCGAAACAATATGGTGAAAGTGCGCGCGATTCGTGACGGCCACAGTCGCTATCATGAGCACACCTTCCTGCGTCTACCAGACACTCCACCAGACAGATGAGCGGCACCAAGATCCTGGTCGTCGATGACGACGTCGAACTGCGCGACCTCCTGCGCGAATACCTGACCCAGCAGGGCTTTGCCGTTTCCGTGCTGCACGACGGCGATGGGCTTGCGGCCCGGCTCGAGCGCGAGCGCCCCGCGCTTGTGGTGCTCGACCTGATGATGCCCAAGGTGGACGGGCTGTCCGCCCTGCGCGACCTGCGCGCCCGCAACGACGACGTGCCGGTCATCCTGCTCACCGCCCGCAGCGACGAGATCGACCGCATCATCGGTCTGGAAATCGGCGCCGACGACTACCTCGGCAAGCCGTTCTCGCCGCGCGAGCTGCTCGCCCGTATCAATGCCGTGCTGCGCCGGCGCCTGGCCGTGCCGGCCTCGGCGCCGGAAGACCGCGACAGCTTCAGCTTCGGCCCGTTCAAGCTCAATTTCCGCATGCGTACGCTGTTTCGCGGCGACAGCGCGCTTTCCATCAGCGATACCGAATTCGCGCTGCTCAAGCTGCTGATCGGGCACGCCATGCAGGTGCTCACGCGTGAGCACATCGTCGAGCTGATGTACGGACCGGGCAGCGGTGTGTCCGACCGGGGCATCGACGTGCAGATCTGGCGTCTGCGTCGGGTGCTGGAAGAAGACGCGCAGCGCCCGCGCTATATCCAGACCGTACGCGGCCGCGGCTACACCTTCGTGCCGGACGAGCGGGAAGAGGTCAATGAAGTTCAAGGCTAGATTCGACACGCTGTTCGGCCGGCTGGCCGTCCTGATCGTGGTGGTGCTCGTGCTCAGCCATTTCTCGTGGCTCGGCGTGCTGCGCGCGGAGCGGCGCGAGCGGCAGTTCCAGGCGTCGGTAGACCAGATGGCGTTCCAGCTTCAGGCGTTTCAGGCAGCGATGGATGGGCATCTGCGCGTGAAGCTGCCTGATCTCGTCACCGAAACCGATGAACCGCCTGCGGGCGACGCTTCGTCGGCATCCGATAAGTCTGCGGAACTGGTGCGTCAGCTTGCGCGCCGCTTGCCTTCCGACACGCAGCTGCGGCTGGAAGCGGGCCCTACGCCGCGCGTGTTCGTGCGCTTTCCGCAGCGCAACAAGTGGATCGCCATGCCGCTGGTGTGGTGCATGCGCCGCCCACCATTTCCGCCGTGGTGCCGGGCGTGATGGTGGTGCTGGCGATTGCGATTGCGTTTTCGCTCTTCGCGGCGTGGCAGATCCAACGCCCCGTGCGCGAACTGGCCGATGCAGCCGGTGCGCTGGCCCGCCGTCGATACGTGCCCCCGCTCAAGGAGCGCGGCCCCTACGAGCTTCGCCAGTTGACCGAGCAGTTCAACCATATGGCGGCTGACCTGTCCGCCACTGACGAAGAGCGCAACACCATGCTGGCCGGCATTGCGCATGACCTGAAGACGCCGCTGTCACGCCTGCGCCTGCGTGCCGAAATGCTGGTCGACCAGAAAGCCGGTGCGGGTATCGAACGCGACGTCGAGTCCATGTCGGCCATCGTCGAGCAATTTCTGGCCTACGCGCAGAGCGGCGACAGCGAGGCGCGCGAGGTGTCGGTCGACCGGCATCTGCGCGGCCTGGTGCAGCCGTTTGCCGAGCATGGCAAGCACGTCGCGCTCGAACTGCATGCGGGGGACCGCTTCCGTCTCAAGCCGACGCATCTGGAGCGCATCGTCGTCAATCTGCTCGACAATGCGTTCGCGTATGGCGCGGAGCCCGTCAACGTGCGCACCGCCGTGGACGAGACTGGCTACACGCTGACGGTGGAAGACCACGGCGCCGGCATCCCCGCGGCCGACTTTGACCGCGTCATGCGGCCCTTGTGCGCCTGGACCCGGCACGGGGCGGCAACGCGCACTGCGGGCTGGGCCTGGCGATCGTCGATCGGCTGGTGCGTCACCTGGGCGGCGATCTCGCGGTCGGACCGACGGCGGCGGATGCGTCCGCGCCCGGTTTTCGCATCACCATGCGGTTTCCGGTGTCGACTGCGGCGGCTTGATCGCCCGATCGTCCATTCGTCCAATCGCCCGACTGACATATGGGCACGCGGTTGCGTAAGCTATCCTAGGCGTTGGCAAGCACGCTTGTTGCGTGCGCTCACCAGAACTCCGGGAGGAAAACGCATGAATCGCGCTGTCTGTCTCGTCAAGGATGCTGGCCAGGCCCGCATGACCGCCGCCGTTGCCGCCTATGTGCTGGCGATGGGCTTGGCGGGTTGCTCGTCGCCGATGCCTCCGTGGGAGCCGCCGCGCATGACCATCCAACCCGCGCCGCCGCCCCCGCCAACACCCGCACCTGCGCCCGCGACGCCGCCGCCGCCTTCACCTGCCATGCAGCCGGTGCCGACCCCGCCGCCGACCTACACCGCACCGCCTGCTGCTGACACCGAACCGCCGCGCGCAACGCCCGGCATGGCGAATCCGGCATCCACGTATTGCCTGCAGCGCGGCGGTCAACTTGAGTTTTCCACGCGCGCCAACGGGGCCGATGTGGGAATCTGCGTGAGCCCTGGCGGCGATGAATGTGAGGAATGGGCGTTCCTGCGCGGCAGTTGTACGTGGTAAGCGCCGGCAGTCGCTGCAGGTAACAAAAAGGGCCGCAGATGTTGCGGCCCTTCCTGTTTGGGGGGCGGCTAGTTTGGAGAGGCTTACCGCCGCGCCACCACCACCTTGTCGGCGGATTCGGCCACGAGCCGCATCGGCACGCCGGCTTCCAACAGCTTTTGCCACGTAGTGCGGCGCATGAACGCGTAGGCGGGTGGCCCGTCGGTCCAGCGGCGGATCCATTCGTCGGTGGTGGCAACGACCTTGCTCGGTTCAAGCCCGGCGCCCATTTCGAGTTCGTCGAAACCCGAGACCAGCGTCATCGGCCGCCCGAGATAATAGATGGCCGTCTGGTCCAGCCACTCGACTGAGTAGAACGGCGTTTCGGGCGGAATCGGGCCCGTCGCATTCAGCGTCTTTTCGATGAGATCGCGGGCAGACAATGCATCGCGGAAGATCTCGGTGGCGTTGAGTACGCGGTCCCAGCAGAACAGGGCGGAGATCGACAGCACGATCACGGCGACGGTGCGCCGCTGCCAGCGCAAGGCTGCGAGCGCGGCCAACGTGCCGACGGCCAGCATGGCCATCACTTCGCGAAGTGCCGGCATGGCCAGCGCCACCTGTTCGGCGGGCATCTTTGCGCCGGCCTTGGCGCCGATCGTCGGCACGGCAAACCACAGCCCAATGGCGATCAGCAGATTGACACCCAGCGACCACGCCACGGCGCGCGTCGGCATTTTTCCAGCGCCAGCGCCAGCACAATGGCCAGCGCGGGGAAGGCGGGCACGATGTAGCCGGGCAGCTTCGAGCTGGAGGCTGAGAAGAACAGGAAGATCATCCCCGCCCAGGCAATCGACCAGCGCATCAGGTCAAACTGCCGCGTGCCGACAAAGAGATCAGCCACGCGGCCCAGGCGCCGGCCGATGGCCGCAAACAGCAGCGGCGTCCACGGCAGCAACCCGGCCGCGCCTACCGCGATGAAGTACCACCACTTGCCGCTGCGATGGTGCTCGTTGGTGAGGAAGCGCTGAAAATGCTCGTGGATGAAGAAGAAGTTGAAGAACTCGGGATTGCGCTGCTGCACGATCACGAACCACGGCGCCGTGGCGATCAGGTACAGCGCCAGGCCCGGCAGCCAATGCATGCGGCGGATCAGCGCCCAGTCGCGCGTCATCAGCAGATAGGCCACGCCGATCAAGCCCGGGACGACCAGCCCGATCAACCCCTTGGTAAGCGTCGCGCCGGCCAGCGCCAGCCAGACCACCAGCATCCAGCCGAGCCGTCCGCCACGCGATGCGCCCGACCGCTGCGCCAGCGCAAAGCCGCACGCACCGACGGTCAGGAAAAAGCCCACGCCCATGTCGAGCGTGATGACTTGCCCGAACAGCAGATACAGCAGCGACGAGGCCAAAATCGCTGCGCCCGTCGCCGCCGTGCGCCCGCCGCGATAGACGGCCAGCGTCCATGCCGTCATCAGGATTCCGCCCAGGCCGAACAGCACCGGCCACAGGCGTGCACCCCAGGCGTTGACCCCGAATGCCTCGAACGTGGCGGCGGTCGTCCAGTACTGCAGGGGCGGCTTTTCGAAATATTTGAGATCGTTCAGACGCGGTGTCACCCAGTCGCCGGAGGCCACCATCTCGCGGGGGATTTCCGCATAGCGGCCTTCATCGGGCCGGAACAGGGTGGAGCGCTGGAAGAGGTCGTCCGTCCACAGCGCGAGGAACACGCCGATGAGCGCGACAACGATCAACGCCATCCACGGCGAACGGCGGGAAGAAACAAGGCGGGATTCCATGCTGGGATGAACTTCGCGGGCACGGTCGGAAAGGGTAGGATTCTAGTCGATGCCGGATTAGCGGATGGTTAGCCTGGCCAAATGTCTATGATCCTTCCCGGTACTGCGCATGAGCAAGGCCAAGCTCGACACCTACCTCAACGACCGTCTCGACTGGAATTTGCTGCGCACGTTCCTTGCTATCGCGCGGGAACGCAGCATCAGCCGTGCCGCCACGCGCCTTCACCTGACGCAGCCGGCGGTAAGCCAGGCGCTCAAGCGGCTTGAAGATCAGCTCGGCCTGCAATTGATCGACCGCCAGGCCAATCCCATTGAAGTCACGCGGGCGGGTGAGGAGGTCCGGCTGATTGCCGAGGAGGTCTACGGCACCATTTCGCGCCTGTCGCAAGCCAGTGGCGAAGGCGGGCACGAGATTGCCGGCATGGTGCGCGTGGCCATCGTCAGCGGCCTTGACTTTCCGGAGTACGACGCGTTTCTCGGCCGCTTCCACCGCGATTACCCGCGCATTGAACTCGAATGCCAGGAGATGCGCAGCGCCGACGTGGTCCGCAGCCTGGAATTGCGCACGGCCACGCTGGGTCTATCGCCCAAGCGCGCGCTGCCGAAGAAGATCGAACACCGGTTGTTCCTCCGTCAGCGCTATGCCCTGTTCTGCGGGCAATATCACCCGCTGTTCGGTCGCGCCGATGTGCAGATCGCCGATTTGGCCGGCGAGAAGTTTGTCTCGTTCACGGGCGACAAGATCGGCGATCCGCTCTCGATGCTCACGTTCTTCGCGACGAGATGGGCCTGACCGGCCCCGTGGTCGGCTCGTCTTCGAGCATGTGGGAAGTGCGGCGGCTGATCGTGGCCGGATTCGGCATCGGTTGCCTGCCCGAGCACGTAGCGCAGGACGACGTCGAACAGGGCCGCTTGCAGCGCTTGCCGCCCGAAGCCGGCGTGGCCGACGTCGACATGCACCTGCTATGGATGGCCGACCGCAAGTTCAGCGCGGCCGAAGCGGCGTTTCTGGAAGCGCTGCATCGCTTTATCGATGCGCGCTATCCGGAGACTGCGTCGGGGACGATGGGCGGTCAATAACCGCGCGTGACGTCGACCACGTTGACGAGCGCCTCGCCCTGAGCAGGCGCCGCACGTTTTGTGCGACCTGCAAGCCAATGGTGTCGGCGCTTGCGACGGACGCCATGTGCGGCGTGACGATCAGGTTGGGTGCGCGCCAGAGCGGATTGCTCGCGGGCAGCGGCTCGTTCGGAAACACATCGACGATGGCGCCGCCAAGGTGGCCGGTTTGCAATGCGTCGAGCAGATCCGCTGCGACCAAATGCTCGCCGCGCCCGACATGAATGAGCTTGGCACCGGGCTTGAGCCGCGCGAATGTGGCGGCGTTCAGCAAGCCGCGTGTGGCGTCGGTGAGCGGCAAGAGGCAGATAAGGATATCGGTGCCGTCCAGGAACATCGGCAGGCCGGCCTGCCCGCAGTACACGCCGATACCGGGCACATCACGCGACTGACGCGCCCAGCCCCGCACGCTGAAGCCGAGGCGATGCAGTTCTCCGGCGACATGCGAACCGATTTCTCCCAGGCCCATCACGCCCACGGTGCAGGTCGACGGAGGCTGCTGTTCGGGCCGGAACCATGTAGCGCTGCGCTGGTTGGCCAGCACGCGGTCCAACTGCCGGTGGAAATGCAGCACGCCCCAGGTGACGAACTGCGCCATGCCGCGTGCGTGCTGTGGGTCGACCACGCGGCAGAGCGGCACCGCCGGCAATGTCGGATCGATGAGGATGTTGTCGACACCCGCGGCGATGCTGTGCACGAGTCGCACGCGCGGCATGGCGGCGATGGCGCCTTCGGGCGGGTTCCAGCAGACGGCGATCTCGGCGTCCCGCGCGGCCGGCTCGCCGTACATGCGCACGTCGAACTCGGGCGCGGCGCGCAGGATGGACGGCACCAGGTGCGACGTAGTCGCGGCTGATGAGGGCGAGGGTCGTCATGCGCATCAGCTCCGGTAATCGGAGCGGGACGTGTCGATCAGCCGCAGCGCCGCCAGCCATGCGCGGCGTGCAATGACGGGCGACTCTTCCCGATTGAACTGCGCGGCGGTGCGCTGGCGCACGTCTTCGGGCGGCATGCAGCGGCGTGCCGCCGGCCAGTGCCTGAATCTGTGCCTGGCAGGCGCGCTCGAGAAAGTAGATTTCGTGAAACGCATCTGCTGCTGTGTGGCCACCGGCGAGCAGGCCATGGTTGCGCAGGATCATCGCCTTGTGCTGGCCGAAGTCGTGCACGAGGCGTTCGCGCTCGCCCAGGTCCAGCGCGATGCCTTCATAGTCGTGATACGCAAGGTTGCCGTAGAACTTCAGCGCATGCTGGCTGATCGGCAGCAAGCCATGCTCTTGTGCCGACACCGCAATGCCCGCGGCCGTATGCGTATGCACGACGAAGTGCAGATCGTCGCGCGCTGCATGGATGGCCGAGTGGATCGTGAAGCCGGCCGCATTGACGGCGTAGTGCTCGGGGTCCGCATCGGCACGTTCGTCGATGACGTTGCCCTCGAGATCGATCTTGACGAGATCCGATGCGCGCATCTCGCCGAACAGCACGCCGTAGCGGTTGATGAGGAAGGTCGGGCGGCCGTCTTCATCGGGCAGCCGTGCGGTGATGTGCGTGTCGATCATGTCCGTCATGCGGAAATGATCGACGAGCCGATACAGCGCAGCTAGATCGGTACGAACCTGCCATTCGGTTTCAGAGAAGGCCGCGGGCGGCGCGTGTGCAGCGAAACGGGTTGGGCTTCCATGGGAATACGGATGGAGGTAGACATCAATTTGTGGCGAGCGCCGTGGATTCTTCAGGCTGCTTGCCGTCGCGATACCGCCCCAGGCCGATGATGCCGATCAGCGAGATCGCGGAGAGCACCGTAAAGAACAGCGCCAGCGGCAGCCATTCGCCCTTGTAGCGTTCGGCCAGCATCGTGCCGATCAGCGGGTGGTGCCGCCGGCAATCATGGTGCAGACCTGATAGGCGATCGAGATACCCGAGTAGCGCACGCGCGTCGGGAAGGCGGGCGTCATGAAGCCTGCGATGACGGCATACACGGCCGACAGCGTGACAACCGCCAGCGTGATGCCAGCCACCATCGCCACCGGATTCTGCGTGCTCACCAGCAGGAACATCGGATACGGCGTGAGCATCGAAATGAATGCGGCCCACGTCAGAAAGCGCGTGTCTCCGTAGCGTTGCGCCAGCAGCGCCGATACCGGCTGCGACAGCAGCTGCAGGATCGTCACGACGAACAGGCAATCGAGAATCAGTGCCTTCGACATGCCCAGGTACGTTGTCACGTACGAAATCATGAACGTGTTGGTGAAGAAGAACCCTGCGGAGCCGATGGTGGTGGCCATGGCCGCCAGCACGATCGGGCGCCACGCGGTGCGCAGCACTTCGCCCACGGGGTTCTTGAGCACCTCGTTGTTCTTTTTCATGCGCTCGAACTCGGGCGATTCCTTCACGCCCATGCGGATCGCCACTCCCACGAGCAGCAACACGAAGCTGGCCAGGAACGGCAGGCGCCAACCCCACGTGATGAAGCTCTCATGGTCGAGCGACGACACCAGCCGGAACGACAGCAGCGACAGGATCAACCCGACCGGGCTGCCCATCTGCGGGAACGACGCGAAAAACACGCGCTTGGCCTTCGGCGCATGCTCGCTTGCCATGAGCACCGCGCCGCCCCATTCGCCGCCCACCGCAATGCCCTGCAGCACGCGCAGCAACACCAGCAGAATCGGCGCCCAGATGCCGATGGTCGCGTAGCCCGGAAGCAGGCCGATGCCGGTCGTGGCGATGCCCATCAGGAACATCGTCACCAGCAGCATCTTTTTTCGGCCGATGCGGTCGCCCAGATGCCCGAACACTGCGCCGGACAACGGCCGTGCGATGAAGCCGACAAAGAACGTGGCAAACGACGCCATCGTGCTCAGGAAATGGTTGCTGCTGGGAAAGAACACCTCGCCCAGCACGAGCGCGGCGGCCGTGGCGTAGGTGTAGTAGTCGTAGAACTCGACGGCGGTGCCGATGAAGGCGGTGGCCGCGCGCACGGGCTGGTGCGTCGCGGTGGATGGTTGCGGCGTTGACATGGGGCGTCCTCCTCTTTTGGGCGTGGCCCGCCAGCGCGCCGCCGATGTTCAGGCATCGGTCTGTGTCGCGGAAGCGGGGTGTCGGTCGTCAGCCGACGCCGCCATTTATGCGCATCGACGCGGGCGGCGGCAAATTCGCATTTTTGATTCCCCGTATTAGCCGGGCTTATGCCCTGGGATTGGGAGCTGCACGCCTTGACCGCGCCATTGCGGTGCGTATGACCGACGCCGGCAATGGGTGGATGCACGCTTCGGGCCAGCAGTATTTGCCTGATTTATAGGCCGAATAAACATTCGCAATTTGACGCGCATTTTGCGATTGCCAGATAAAGGCGGCTGGATGCGCCGAGCCGGTCGGCGCGCATGCAAAAGGAATGGAGACATGTTGAAGGTCAACGGGGCGCGGCTGTGGTCGAGCCTGATGGAAATGGCGGCGGTCGGTGCCACGCCAAAAGGCGGCGTGCGGCGCCTTGCGCTGACGGAAGAAGACGGCCGGCCGCGCGCTGTTCGCGCGCTGGTGCAAAGACGCGGGCATGACGCTCAGCTTTGACCGCGTCGGCAATCTGTTTGCGCGTCGCGCCGGCAAATCGGCGCAAGCCCGCCCCGTGGCGAGCGGCAGTCATCTCGACACGCAACCCGAAGGCGGGCGCTTCGACGGCGTCTACGGTGTGCTGGCCGCGCTGGAAGTCGTGCGCACGCTCAACGACGCGGGCATTGAAACCGACAAGCCCATCGAGATTGTCGTGTGGACCAACGAAGAGGGCGCGCGCTTTACACCCGCCATGTTGGGTTCAGCCGCATTTGCAGGCGTCATGCCGCTGGAACAGGCCTTGGCCTCGCGTGATGCGCAGGGCATCTCCGTGGCCGAAGCGCTGGCGGCAACGGGCTACGCGGGCGAACGCGCCATCCCCGGTGCACCGTTCGACGCCTACTTCGAGGCGCATATCGAGCAAGGGCCGATCCTGGAAGAGAACGGCGTGCCGATTGGCGTGGTGACGGGCGGGCAGGCGATCCGCTGGCTCGATGTGCATGTGCAGGGCCAGGCCGCCCATGCGGGCACCACGCCCATGCGTTTCCGCCGCGACGCGATGTTTGCGGCAGCGGAGATGGCGACCTCGCTGGAAGTGCTGGTCGACAGTTTTGCGCCGCATGGCCTCGTGACGATCGGCGAATTCGGCATCCGCAATGCCTCGCGCAACACCATCGCCGCAGATCTCACGTTCACGGTGGATTTGCGCCATCACGAAGACGCGCGCATTGCCGAGATGGAAGCGGCGCTGCGTGAACGCTTTGCCGACATTGCAGAGCGCCGCGGCCTGACCGTGCAGATCGACCAGCATTGGGTCAGCCCGGCCACGCCGTTCGACCCCGCTTGCGTGAAGGCGGTGGCCGATGCGGTGGAGGCCCTCGACTACCCCCATCAGCGCATCGTGAGCGGCGCGGGGCACGACGCCATCCACATTGCCAAGTATTGCCCGACGGCGATGATCTTCATCCCGTGCGTCAACGGTCTGAGCCACAACGAAGCCGAAGATGCGCTGCCCGAAGATGTGACGCGCGGCGCCGATGTGCTGCTGCATGCCATGCTGGCCCGGGCGCGCTGAGCGAAATGGCGTGATAACGATATGACGGCATAGCGCTTTGCCCGACCCGTCAGTAGGGTCGAATCGTTGCAACTTGTTGCGGTAGCATTGCGTTTGCCGGCGATCCTGCCGGTTCAGTACGTCTTCAGGGCGGGGTGGAATTCCCC
The DNA here is from genome assembly GCF_036631435.1 of Ralstonia sp. 1B3. Taxonomy (NCBI): domain Bacteria; kingdom Pseudomonadati; phylum Pseudomonadota; class Betaproteobacteria; order Burkholderiales; family Burkholderiaceae; genus Ralstonia; species Ralstonia sp. 1B3. The sequence goes on from NZ_JAPNUG010000035.1 coordinate 73,468, forward strand.
ACCGGCGGTATGCGGACCGTGTGTCCGTGAGCCCGCGAGCGCCTTGCATGCGCCTGCATGCAGGGGTCAGCAGATCCGGTGAGATGCCGGGGCCGACGGTCAGAGTCCGGATGGAAGAAGATGTGCGGAACAACATGCCCGCGCCAAAGGAGCGCGCCTGGCTTGGTGCCGGGCTGCGCCGCTGCATGGCTCGTGCGTGTTTGTCTGCTTGCCCTGGAACGTCTTGTCGCCAATCTTGCGAGGAGCGTTTCCATGTTGTCCACCAGCAATCCCCAGCAGTTCACCCGCCCGCATTGCCTTCCGCGAATGTGGCGTTTGACGCCATCGAAGCCCGCTTCGATCCGGCCGACATGCCCGCGCGCATGGCCGCCGCCCTCGACGCGGTGCGGCTTGGCGTGCCCGTTGTCGTGCTCGACGATGCCGACCGCGAAAACGAGGCCGACCTCATCGTCGCCGCCGACAAGCTCACGCAGGCCAGCATGGCCATGCTGATTCGCGAATGCAGCGGCATCGTTCGCCTGTGCCTGACGGCGGAGAAGAGCGCGTCGCTCGGCTTGCGCCCGATGGTAGAAGACAACCGCAGCCAGTACGGCACGGCGTTCACGGTGTCGATTGAAGCCC
>NZ_JAPNUG010000036.1:0-45299 GCF_036631435.1 Ralstonia sp. 1B3
TATCACGGCACCACCATCGTCAGCGTGCGGCGCGGCAACCAGGTTGCGCTCGGCGGCGACGGGCAGGTCACGCTCGGCAACATCGTCATGAAGGGCTCGGCCCGCAAGGTGCGCGCCATCTACGACGGCAAGGTGCTGGTCGGCTTCGCCGGCGCCACCGCCGACGCCTTCTCCCTGCTCGACCGTTTTGAAGCCAAGCTGCAGAAGCATCAGGGCAACCTGCTGCGCTCCGCCGTCGATCTCGCCAAGGACTGGCGCACCGACCGCGCCCTGCGCCACCTTGAGGCGATGCTGATCGTCGCCGACCGCGAAGCCACGCTCATCATCACCGGCAACGGCGACGTGCTGGACCCCGAAGGCGGCATTGCTGCCATTGGCTCGGGCGGCTCGTATGCCCAATCGGCCGCCAAGGCCCTGATGGAGAACACCGACCTCGCCCCGCGCGATGTGGTGGAAAAATCGCTGCGGATCGCCGGCGAACTCTGCATCTATACCAACACCAATTTCGTGATCGAGACGCTCGAATAACGAACGCCCCCATCGACAGGATTCCCATGTCTGAAACCATGACGCCGTCGGAAATCGTCTCCGAACTCGACAAGCACATCATCGGCCAGCACAAGGCCAAGAAGGCTGTGGCCGTGGCGCTGCGCAACCGTTGGCGCCGCCAGCAGGTGGGAGACCCGCTGCGCCAGGAAATCACGCCCAAGAACATCCTGATGATCGGGCCGACCGGCGTGGGCAAGACCGAGATCGCGCGGCGCCTCGCCAAGCTCGCCGACGCACCGTTCATCAAGATCGAGGCGACGAAGTTCACGGAGGTCGGCTACGTCGGCCGCGACGTTGACACCATCGTGCGCGATCTCGCCGAGATGGCCGTCAAGCAGACGCGCGAATCCGAGATGAAGAAGGTGCGCGCCAAGGCCGAAGATGCGGCCGAGGATCGCATCCTTGACGTGCTGATCCCGCCGCCGCGCGACATCGGCTTTGCGCAGCCGGAAGAGAAGGATTCGACCGCGCGCCAGACCTTCCGCAAGAAGCTGCGCGAGGGCCAGCTCGACGACAAGGAAATCGAACTGGAAGTGTCGGCCGGCGTGCCCAGCATGGACATCATGGGGCCGCCCGGCATGGAAGACATGACCGAGCAGATCCGCTCGATGTTCGCGGGCCTGGGCCAGGGCAAGAAGAACCGTCGCAAGATGAAGGTGAAGGAAGCCTTCAAGCTGCTGATCGACGAAGAAGCCGCGAAGCTCGTGAACGAAGATGAGCTGAAGCAGAAGGCGGTTGCCAACGTCGAGCAGAACGGCATCGTGTTCCTGGACGAGATCGACAAGATCGCCAGCCGCAGCGAATACGGCGGCGGCGAGGTGTCGCGCCAGGGTGTGCAGCGTGACTTGCTGCCGCTGGTGGAAGGCACGACCGTCAACACGAAGTACGGGATGATCAAGACCGATCACATCCTGTTCATCGCGTCGGGCGCGTTCCATCTGTCCAAGCCGAGCGATCTGATTCCCGAACTGCAGGGCCGTTTCCCGATTCGCGTGGAGCTGGATTCGCTGTCGGTGGAAGATTTCCGCGCGATTCTCACGCAGACGGACGCGAGCCTGACCAAGCAATATCAGGCACTGCTGAAGACGGAAGGTGTCGACCTTGTGTTTGCGGAAGACGGTATCCGCCGCTTGGCGGAGATCGCCTGCTCGGTCAACGAGAAGGTCGAAAACATCGGCGCTCGCCGCTTGTACACGGTGATGGAGCGGCTGCTTGAAGACCTGTCGTTCCATGCGCACAAATCGTCAGGCGAGACCGTGACCATCGACGCCGCGTACGTCGACGAGCGCTTGAACGAGCTTTCGGGCAACGAAGATCTGTCGCGCTACGTGCTGTAAGCATGTAAGCAACGCATTCCATATGCATTTCGGGCCGCATCGGAGACGATGCGGCCCGTTTTGGAGGCCGCAAACCTAGGCGCAGCAAGGGTTTGCTCAGAATCACCCGGGGTCGGGTCCGTTATCTGCTGAAGAAGGTGGTGCCGCACAGACAATGCGCGCCGCGCACCTGGCGTGCGCGATTCCAATCACGACAAGGAGAGAAGCGTATGAAACCGATCCAACGCCTGGCCCTGTGTTGCGTGCTCGCCTGCGCCCCGTTGGGCATTGCCCACGCCCAACTCACTCCCGCGCCGACCGGCCCCGCCGGTGCCTCCGCACCGAACGATGCCAAGCGCGCCGCTTACGACAGTGCCGTCAAACAAGCCGATGCCAATTACAAGGCCGCCAAGGACAAGTGCGATGCGATGAAGGGCAATGACCGCGACGTCTGCCGCGCGCAGGCCAAGGGCGATTACAACGTCGCCAAAGCCAACGCGATGGTGGAGCGCGATGGCACTGAAGCCGCCCGCAACCGCGCCGCCAAGGAAAAGGCGGAGGCCGACTACGACGTCGCCAAGACGAAGTGCGATGCCATGAAGGGCAACGAAAAGGACACCTGTGTGAAGGACGCGAAGGCTGCCTACACGCGTGCCAAGGCCGGCGACGAAGTGAGCCATGCCAAGGCTACCGGCGATGCCAAGGACGTAAGCGAAGCGCGCCGCGATGCCGTCAAGGACACCAACGACGCCAATTACAAGGCCGCGAAGGAGCGCTGCGACGCCATGTCGGGCGATGCCAAGACGAAGTGCCAGAACGACGTGGCTGCCAAGTTCAAGAAGTAAGCCACCCTGAAAGGTCGACACGGGCGGCCTGCGGGTCGCCCATGTTTTGTTTCAATCTCTCACTCGCAACGGAGGACGTATGAACTGGGACCAGATCGAAGGTAAATGGGATCAAGCCAAGGGCAAGGTCAAGGAGAAGTGGGGCCAGCTCACCGACGATGACCTGACCGTGATCCGCGGCAAGCGCGACCAGCTTGCCGGCAAGATCCAGGAACGTTACGGCTACACGAAGGAGCGCGCCGAAGACGAACTCAAGGCGTGGGAGCGCGACACCCGCTGGTGATGCCGCGCTGATGTAGCCTCGCGGCCGGCGCTTATTTGGCGACCGGTCGCTTGCCCAGCTTGCGCTGCAGCGTGCGCCGGTGCATGTTCAGCGCCCGCGCCGTGGCGGAGATATTGCCGCCGTGTTCAGCCAGCACGCGTTGGATGTGCTCCCACTCCAGGCGCGCGACGGACAGCGGTGCTGGGTTTTCCATGGTCTGCTCGGCCACGGCTTCAGACACGCCCACCTGCAGCGCAAGCAGAATCGAATCGACATTGGCCGGCTTGGCCAGGTATTCGTCAGCCCCGAGCTTGACCGCCTGCACGGCCGTGGCAATGCTCGCGTAGCCCGTGAGGATCAGCATGCGCGCGTCGGGTAGCGCCTGGCGCAGCGGGGCAATCCAATGCAGGCCGGAATCCGTGCCGCCATGGGGCATCAGGCCCTTGTCGCTGGCGGCCAAATGCAGATCGACGGTGACATACGAGAACCGCGTCTGGCGCGCCAGGGCCAACGCCTCGCCGCCGGTGTGGGCGATCTGCAAAGCCGCGCCGCGTGAGCGCGCGCGCCAGTGTCTGCGCAAAGACATCGTCGTCGTCGAGGATCAGAAAGGGGGCGGGCTGCTGCATGGTGTTCTCCGGGGCCGTACGCGCACGGGGCTGCGTCAGGCCGTCTCGTTATGTGAAGAGGGTGGGCGCGCCCATGATGGGCGCGGCCGCGTGTTCCATCGGACCGCCGACCGGCAGTCGGAGTTCGGCAATGGCGCCTTGCGGCGGGTTCGGACGCAGCACCACGGTACCACCCAGGCGGCGCGCGGTGGTCGAGGCCAGGTACAGTCCGATGCCGTGACCGCCGTGGCGGCTGGGCACCGGTGTGCGGCCGAGCGACGTCCGCAGGTCTTCCGGCAGACCCAACCCCGTATCCACGATCGACAGCACGATCTGCGGCGGCATATCGCGGAGCACGTCCGGGTTGGCGTCGATCTTGGCGGTCAGCAGCAGCGGCACGAGGTCGCGCCCGGCGTGGTGCTGGCTGCGGGCGGCGTTGTCCAACAGGATGGTCAGGATCTGGCCGACGTTCACTGCATCCAACGCCACCGCTTGCGCGGCAGGCGACGTCTCCGTGTGAAGGCGGATGTCCGGATGCCGCAACTGCCATGTCTGCGTGAAATCCGGAAGCCATTGGCCAAGCGGTTCGGGCCCGCCGTCGCTGGGTTTGCGCTGCAGGCGCGCCAGGGCGGCGCGGCACAGTTCGAGCTGCTGTTCGATGGCGCGCAGGTCTTCGCGGTACGGGCCGAGCGGAGAATCGGGCTGCTTCGCGTCGTGCTGCAGCTCGCCGGTGATGACGGCCACCGTAGACAAGGGGTGCCCATCTCGTGCGCCACGCTCGCGCCTTGCGACATCAAGGCTTCGATGCGTTGCTCGCGCAGCAGTCGCTCGCGTGCTTCGGTCAGCTGCGCTTCGCTCTCGCGCAGTGCGGCGGACAGGCGCGCCGTAAAGCCGGCGATCATCGCGCTGCTGGCCACGAAGTCGATCCACATGCCGGCCAGGTGATACGCCACCGCATCGGCCTGGTTTGCCAGCTTCAGCGGGATGTAGTTGCCGAGCATCATGCTGTAGGCGGCCAGCGCGTAGAGCGTCAGGCCCACCACGTGTGCAATCGGCAGCATGGCCGCAGCAATCGCCAGCGCCGGCAGGTAGAACGAGACGAACGGGTTGGTCGCGCCGCCCGTGAAATACAGCAGGGCGGACAGCGCGGTCAGGTCCACCAGCAGTTGAACGGTGATCTCGATATGCTGCACGGGCCGGTTGCGCCGCACCCGCCATCCGGTGAGCAGGTTGAACAGCGCGTGCAGGCCCATCACGCTCAGCAGCGGCACCACCGGCAGCTGCACGCCAAACACCAGCGGCGCGAGCAGCATCAGGACCAGCTGGGTGGCCAGCAGGCTCCATCGCAGCCAGAAGAGGCGGCGTAGACTGGATGCGTCCAGCAGTGGCGCGGCAAGAGACAGGGTGGAAAGCATGGTGGACAAGTGTAAACGTGCGCACCGCGCGGTTCTCCGTGCGGCGATGCGTCAATCAGCCGCACAATTGTGCACCCAACCTATCTCCCCACAAACGCTGTGCTTTAATGCGCAGCACGTTTGTCCCGACAGGAGCCCTTGATGATGACGTCCCGATCGATCCGTTCTTCCGCTTGTCTGGCTGTGCTTGCTGCTGGCCTGCTTGCCAGCGCCGCCGCGTTCGCACAGGTCACGGTGCAGGACGCCTGGGTGCGCGGCACGGTGCCAGGCCAGACGTCCAGCGGCGCGTTCATGACGCTGCAATCGGCTGACGGCGCCAAGGTGTTGGGCGTGTCGACGCCCGTGGCCGGCACGGCCGAGATTCACGAGATGAAGATGGAAGGCAACGTCATGCGCATGCGCGCCGTCCAGTCGCTGGAACTGCCGAAGGGCCAGACGGTGCAGCCAAGCCGGGCGGCTACCACGTGATGCTCATGGACCTGAAGCAGCCGCTCGCCAAGGACGCCACCGTGCCGCTCACGCTGAAGGTGGAGCTGGCCGACAAGCGCGTCGTCGAGCAGAAGGTCGAGGCGCGTGTGCGCGATCTGACCGCCGGCAACATGCCCGCCATGAACCACGGCGGCGAACACAAACATTGATGGCTTGCGGCGAGTGTCGCTTCAAGCCAAGCAAGGAAGCATTCCCATGGCTAACAAGACACTGGGCACTCGCCAGAAACTGACGTTCCGCATCGAGCCTTCAACGAAGGCCGGTACTGCGCGCCCGCGCAACTTTCTCGTGCCGCTTGCGCGCGGCCGCAAGGCTGGCGCCCATACCGAAGGCGGTCATGCTGAGCGCCAGCGCGGCCGGGCCGACGTCCGCCGCGCGCTCCGCACGCTGGACGACGACAGCAAAGACTGATCAGTTGGCTTCAGACGCTGCCCGCGCCAGCGCAATCGCCTCGCGCAGACAACGCTGGCAGCGGCAGCCCTGCCCGGGGCGCCGCGCACTGGCAGGCAGCGTTTCTTCGGTCGTGCACCAGCACGTGGCGTCGGGCTGCGTGCCGTCGCCGATGGCGCCGCAGCGCAAGGCCACGCCGCAAATCGCGCAGACGGTGTTGGCAGCCGGCGCAGTCACGCGGGGTTGCTCCCGTCGTCGTCTTGCCCAAGCTTGTGCATCGCCTGGCGCAAAAACCCATCTGATGCGAGAACCGCGTACACGCATCGCAGGCAAACAGATGTACGCGCAAGCGTAGCCGCTCGCCTGTGGAGAGGTCGCGGTCCATCTTCGACACCAGCATGCGGTGGGCTTCTTTGCAGGTGGGCAGTCCCCAGCGGTTCGGCATGGTTGTTCTCTGTGATGCGGCTTAGGTGCGCCTGCAATTCAGGCGGCGGCGGGCTGATTGCCGAACCAGTGCAGGTCAAGGCACTCGCGCAGGCGCATGCGGGCACGGTAAAGCAGTGCCCAGGCATTGGTCGCGGTGATCTGCAATTCCTGACAGATTTCGTCGGTTTCCAGCTCCAGCCACTCGCGCATCATGAAGACGCGGCCAACACGTGGCGGTAGCCGATCAACGCACATCTGCAGCACGTCGAAGAACTCGCGCCGTGACAGCGCGGCATCGGGGTCGCCCCAGTCGGACGGCGGGCTGGTGTAGTGGCCGTCGGCGGCGAACAGGCTGTCGAAGACGGCCTCGTCGGAACGCATGCCGGCCTCGTCGGATTCACCGCCCGCAAGCAGCGAGACGCGCACTTCGCGGCGCCCCGAGCGGATCGCATCGATGATCTTGTGCTTGAGGATGCCGATCACGTAAGTCTTGAGCGAGGCGTTGCCGGCAAAGCGCTCCGGGTGCTCGAGCACGGCCAGGATGGTGTCGGCCACCGTGTCTTCTGCCAGGGCCGTGTCGCGCAATTGCAGTTGCGCAAACCGCAGCAGGTGAGGGCGCAGCGCGTCGAGTTGGTCGGGTGCGATGGCCATGTTTCCCCAGGGTGTTCTTTGTCCGCAACGGTTTGTCAGGCACGCAAGCTGCGGCCAAGACCGCGCGGGCTTTTCTTGTAAAATCGCGCCTGCCGAAAATGGGCTGCTGCATTTTGTGCGGCACGCGACATTCGGCGCTCCATCATACCCGCCTCAATCCGCCCAATCCCGGATGTCACCGTCATGACCGCTTCTGCTGCCCCCGACCCTGCTGGCCTCGCCCCCGAACTCGCACACATTGCGCCGGCGTTGAAGGCTGAAATTCTTGCGCAGGCCTTGCCTTACATCCGCAAGTTCCACGGCAAGACCATCGTCATCAAGTACGGTGGCAACGCCATGACGGAGGAGAAGCTGAAGCATGGCTTCGCGCGCGACGTGATCCTGCTCAAGCTGGTCGGCATGAACCCGGTGGTGGTGCACGGCGGCGGCCCGCAGATTGACGAAGCCCTGAAGAAGGTCGGCAAGCAAGGCACCTTCATCCAGGGCATGCGCGTGACCGACGAAGAGACCATGGAAGTGGTCGAGTGGGTGCTCGGCGGCGAAGTCCAGCAGGACATCGTCATGCTGATCAACCAATACGGCGGCCAGGCGGTCGGCCTGACCGGCAAGGACGGCGGCCTGATTCGCGCCAAGAAGCTGAAGATGCCGGACCGCGAGAAGCCGGGCGAATTCATCGACATCGGCTTCGTGGGCGACATCGAGACGATCAACCCGGCCGTGGTCAAGGCGCTGCAGGACGACGCGTTCATTCCGGTCATTTCGCCCATCGGTTTCTCTGACGAAGGCCAGGCCTACAACATCAATGCCGACGTCGTGGCCGGCAAGATGGCCGAGATCCTGAAGGCTGAGAAGCTGGTCATGATGACCAACATTCCGGGCGTGATGGACAAGCAGGGCAATCTGCTGACCGACCTGTCGGCGCGCGAGATTGACGAGCTGTTTGCCGACGGCACGATCTCGGGCGGCATGCTGCCGAAGATTTCGTCGGCGCTGGATGCTGCCAAGAGCGGCGTGAACTCCGTGCACATCGTCGATGGCCGCATCGAGCATTCGCTGCTGCTGGAAATCCTGACCGAACAGGCGTTCGGCACGATGATCCGCTCGCACTGATGCGAACCACCCGGGCGGTGCGGGTGCGCCATGCTGCGCGCGCCTTCCCGCGCGAGGTGCCGGCGGGCTCCGCGCCCGCCCGGCAGCCGGTCTGGCTGTTCGACCTCGACAACACCCTCCACCACGCCTCCCACGCGATCTTTCCGCAGATCAACCGGCTGATGACGGCGTACGTGGCGCGCGTGCTCGGCACGGATGACGCCACGGCCAGCCAGGTACGCGTGGACTATTGGCGCCGCTATGGCGCCACGATTCTCGGCATGGTCCGCCATCACGGCGTCGACCCCGATGATTTCCTGGCCGAGGCACACCGCTTTGAAGACCTGCGCGCCATGGTGCGCGCCGAACGCGGCCTCGCCCAACTGCTGCGCGCCCTGCCCGGTCGCAAGATCCTGCTGACCAACGCCCCGGTTGCCTACGCGCGCGAGGTGCTGCGGCTCATTGGCCTGAAACGCGCATTCCTGCGCGAAATTGCCGTCGAGCACATGTGGGTGCACCGGCGCCTGCGCCCGAAACCCGATCCGCTGATGCTGCGCCGCTTGCTCGCCCGCGAGCGTATTGCGCCATCGCGCGCCATCCTCGTCGAAGACACGCTTTCTCACCTCAAACGCTATCGGCGCCTGGGGATCGGCACGGTGTGGGTGACAGGCTACCTGCGGCGCGTGCCGCCTGGCGGGCAGCCGACGTCCACTGCCGACGCATTGCATCCAATGCAAGCGGCGGCCGTTGGCGCGCGTGCAAATTCACCACATCAACCGGCCGCCACACCGATTTTGTTCGCCAACCGGCCCGCCTATGTGAGCGTGAAAGTAAAATCGGTGCTTCAACTAAAACGAAGGCTTGTTCGACGCGGCTAGGCAGTGGTAACTCCGCGCTCAGAACGGGAGAGGGGCCAGGAAGTCATGAGCAACGCGCAAACGGAGTTTCCGACCGCCGAGCCGGTCGCGGACGTCGCCATAGAAGCACCGCCGGTACGCAAACGGCCCCGCCCAGGCGAGCGCCGCGTGCAGATTCTGCAGACGCTCGCCGGCATGCTCGAGCATCCGCGTGGAGAAAAGATCACAACGGCTGGGCTGGCTGCACGGCTGGATGTCCGAAGCGGCGCTGTACCGCCACTTCGCCAGCAAGGCGCAGATGTTCGAAGGGCTGATCGAATTCATCGAGCAGACCGTCTTCGGCCTCATCAATCAGATCACGCTGCGTGAAGAACACGGCTTGCGGCAGGCGCATGCCATCGCGCACATGCTGCTGTCGTTTGCCGACAAGAATCCGGGCATGACGCGTGTGCTGGTGGGCGATGCGCTGGTCGGCGAAGACGAGCGCCTGCCCGAGCGCATGGCGCAATGCCTGGATCGCATCGAGGCATCGCTCAAGCAGAGCCTGCGCATGGCGGTCACGCAGGGCGCCTGGCCGGCGGATACCGACATCGCGTCGCGTGCCAACCTGCTCGTCTGCGCGGTGCTGGGGCGCTGGCATCGGTATGCGAAGAGCGGTTTCCGGAAGTCTCCGGTGGAAGGTGCGGATGCGCAGTTGCGCGTGCTGTTGGCCTGAGCCGCATCATCTAAAGAAAGCCCCGCAATGCGGGGCTTTTTGTTGCGCGCGCCGTAGGTCAGCCAACGGTGCGTATCGCTTCCGCCAAGGTATGAAACCGCGCGGCAATCTGCTCCGTTTCCACGTGGCCATAGCCCAGTAGAAGCCCAGGCAGGCGGCGCGCATCGTCCTGGTAATACCGTGAGAGCGGCCGCGTGACGACGTCGTTGGCGAGCGCCAAATCGGCAACGGCCACATCGTCGGTGCCGGCCGGCAAGCCCAGCACGAGATGCAGGCCGGACGCGCCATCGTGCACGGGCAGCGCGTCGCCAAACTCGCGGTTGATGGAAGCCAGCAGCGTTTCACGCCGTTCCGCATAGACGCCGCGCATGCGCCGGATGTGCGAGACGAAATGGCCCTCTGCAATGAAGTCTGCCAGCACGGCCTGCGTGAGGATCTGGCCGCCGCGGAACATCTCCGACAGGCCCGTCGTAAATGCATCGGCCAGCGCGGGCGGCACGACCAGATAGCCGATCCGCAAGCTCGGGAACAGCACCTTCGAGAACGTGCCCATGTAGAGGACGCGCCCGCCTTCATCCAGCCCTTGCAATGACGGCAGCGGGCGGCTGCCGTAGCGAATTCGCTGTCGTAGTCGTCTTCGACGATCCACGCATCGGTGGCGTGTGCGGTGGCCAGCAGCGCGCGGCGTCGCGCCAGGCTCATCACCGAGCCGAGCGGGTATTGGTGCGAGGGCGAAACCACCATGAGCTTGGGCGGCTTGCTGCGCTGGCGCCCGCGCGTGGGGATGTCGAAGCGCATGCCTTCGTCGTCCACCGGCAACGGCACCGTGCGTACGCCCGCAGCGGTGAGTACGCTGCGCACGCCCCAGTAACCCGGGTCTTCGGTCCATGCGCTGTCGCCGGCGTCGCACAGCAGTTGCGCGATCAGCTGGAGCGACGGATGGATGCCCGCGGTGATGATGATCTGCTCGGGCTCGCAGCGCACGCCACGCGCGGTGCGCAGGTAGTCGGCCAGCGCGGTGCGCAGCGGCAAGTAACCCGCGCCTACGGGATACGTCAGCAATGCGGGCGACGGCTTGCGTAGCAGCCGGTTGTGCAGGCGCGACCAGATGCGCGCCGGAAACATCCGCACTTCAGGCACGCCCGGCATGAAGGCGCCCCATTGGCGCGAGCTGGCGCCTGCATCGCGCACCAGCGCACGGCCGCGCGTCGAAAGCATCGGCGCAGACGGTGCGGCTGCCTCGGCGATCGGCGCGGCGGCCACTGCGGCAACGGCTGCGGCCGGTGCAGGCGCGGCGTCCAGCCGGTCCGGCGCGGTATCGGCGACGAAGGTGCCGCTGCCCACGCCCGCCGAGACATAGCCTTCCACACCGAGTTGCTCGTAGACGTGGATGACCGTGTTGCGCGCGATGCCCAGCTCGGTCGCCAGTTGCCGCGACGACGGCAGGCGGGTGCCCGGCTGCAGTTCGTCGCGCAGGATGCCCTCTTGCAGCACGCGATACAGACGGCGGTGGTCGGGCTCGCCGCCCGGCCCGGCACGGTCGAAGCGGCGCTGCAGGTAGTCGACCAGCATGCTGGCGCGGTGCGTAGGTGAGTGGTCGGCCATGGCGGGTGATGGAGCCAAAGTGGCTCCAAAGAAAAACCTGATTGGGTCTTATTGTACAGAGCCAATGGCGCCACACTGGCCCGCATCCGATCTTGACCCAACGCACACGACCGCCATGAACGCCCGAGACCCGCAACAGAACGCCCAATGGAATGCCCGCCGCCTCGCCGCTACGCCGCGCGGTGTCGGTGTGATGACCGACCGCTACGCCGAGCGTGCCGAGAACGCGCTGTTCTGGGACGTCGAAGGCCGCCGCTACATCGACTTCGCGGCCGGCATTGCCGTGGTCAACACGGGCCACCGCCACCCGCGGCTGGTGCAGGCTGTGCGCGAGCAGCTGGATCACTTCACGCATACCGCTTTCCAGATCGTGCCGTACGGCTCGTACGTCGAATTGGCCGAGCGCCTGAACACGATCACGCCCGGCACGCACGCCGAAGACCGCGTTCTTCACCACCGGCGCCGAGGCTGTCGAAAACGCCATCAAGATCGCACGGGCGCACACGGGCCGCCCGGGTGTGATCGCGCTCACAGGCGCGTTCCACGGCCGTACGTTCATGGGCATGTCGCTGACGGGCAAAGTCGTGCCGTACAAGACAGGCTTCGGACCGTTCCCGGGCAGCATCTACCACGTGCCGGCGCCGGTCGCGCTGCATGGTGTGAGCACGCAGGATGCGCTGGATGCCATCCAGCGTCTGTTCAAGGCGGATATCGATCCGCGCCAGGTAGCGGCCATCATTTTCGAGCCGGTGCAGGGCGAGGGCGGCTTCTACCAGATGCCCGCCGACTTTGTGCGCGCCATCCGCGCACTGTGCGACGAGCACGGCATCGTGATGATCGCCGACGAAGTGCAGACCGGCTTTGCCCGCACCGGCAAGCTGTTTGCCATGGAGCACACCGGCGTGCTGCCGGACATCACGACGATGGCCAAGGGCCTGGCCGGCGGCCTGCCGCTGTCCGCTGTCACGGGCCGTGCTGAGATCATGGACGCACCGGCTCCGGGCGGGCTCGGCGGCACCTACGCCGGCAATCCGCTGGCGGTGGCATCCGCACATGCCGTGCTCGACATCATTGCCGACGAGAAACTCTGCGAGCGCTCCGCCGCGCTGGGCGCACGTCTGGTCGATGCACTGAACGCTGCCAAGGCCAAGCAGCCACGCATTGCAGAAGTGCGCGGCGTGGGCGCGATGGTTGCTGTCGAATTCAACACGCCGGACGGCAAGCCCGACGCCGATTTCACCAAGCTCGTGCAGCAACGGGCGCTCGAAGCCGGCCTGCTCCTGCTGTCGTGCGGCGTGTACGGCAACGTGATCCGCTTCCTGTTCCCGCTCACGATTGAAGACGCGGTATTCGAAGAGGGCCTTGCCATCCTGCAACGCGCACTGGAGGGCTGACACCATGACCCGCACCGATTTGCCGAGCGCGCCGGTTACGCCGCCGATCGCACTGAAAGACCCCGGCCTGTGGCGCACGCAGGCGTTCCTCGCCGGCACCTGGGCCGATGCCGATGACGGCGCCACGCGCGACGTGACCGATCCGGCCACCGGCCGCAAGATCGGCACCGTGCCCGGCATGGGCGCCACCGAAACGCGCCGCGCCATCGATGCCGCCCAGGTTGCACAACGCGCCTGGCGCAAGGTGAGCGCACGCGATCGCGCCAGGATCCTGCGCAAGCTGGCCGATCTGATGATGGAGCACCAGCAAGACCTTGCTGCCATCCTCACGGCCGAACAAGGCAAGCCGCTGCCCGAAGCCGCCGGCGAAATTGCCTACGCCGCGTCGTTCATCGAATGGTTTGCGGAAGAGGCACGCCGCATTTACGGCGACACCATTCCGTCGCCGCAGGGCGATCGCCGCATCGTCGTGCAGAAGGAGCCGATCGGCGTGAGCGCGGCCATCACGCCGTGGAATTTCCCCATCGCGATGATGACGCGCAAGGTCGGTCCGGCGCTGGCGGCGGGCTGCTCGATGGTGGTCAAGCCGGCGCTGGAAACGCCCTACTCTGCGCTCGCATTTGCCGAGCTGGCGGCGCGCGCCGGCGTGCCGGCAGGCTTGCTGTCGATCGTCACGGGCGATTCGCAAGCGATTGGCGGTGAACTGACGTCCAACCCTGTCGTGCGCAAGCTCAGCTTCACGGGCTCGACGGCCGTGGGTCGTTTGCTGATGCGCCAGTGCGCGGCCGACATCAAGAAGCTCTCGCTGGAGTTGGGCGGCAACGCGCCGTTCATCGTGTTCGACGATGCCGACGTGGATGCGGCCGTGGAAGGCGCGATGATCGCCAAGTACCGCAACGCAGGCCAGACCTGCGTGTGCGCGAACCGCTTCTACGTGCAGCGCGGCATCTACGACACGTTCGCTGCCAAGCTGGCTGACGCGGTGCGCGCGCTGCGCGTGGGCAACGGCACGGAGCCCGGCGTGCAGCAGGGCCCGCTGATCCACATGCGCGCGATGGAGAAGGTGCAACAGCATCTGGACGACGCCGTACGCCAAGGCGCCCGCGTGCTGGTCGGTGGCAAGCCGCACGCGTTGTCCGCACAGGGCGGCGCGTTTTGAGCCGACCGTCGTCGTGGACGCCAAGGCCGACATGCTGGTCGCGCATGAAGAAACGTTTGGCCCGCTGGCTGCGCTCATTCCTTTCGACACGGAAGACGAAGCCGTGGCGGCCGCAAACGACACCGAGTTCGGTCTTGCTGCGTATTTCTACACGCGCGATCTGGGCCGTGCCTGGCGTGTTTCGGATGCGTTGGAATCGGGCATGGTCGGCGTCAATACGGGGCTGATCTCGACGGCGGAGGCGCCGTTTGGCGGCGTCAAGCAATCGGGGCTGGGCCGCGAAGGCTCGAAATACGGCATCGACGAGTACCTGGAGATCAAGTACATCAACATGGCCGGCCTTTGAGCCTGCGGATGGTCGGGATCGGACGCATCACGCTGCGGTGATGCGTCCGCCGCCGCTTGCTCTATAATCACCCTTCTCTGGCGCGCCGATTTGACGACTGGCTTGCGGGCGCGCGGGAGTCCAGACATACACGCATGTGGCTCTGGGCTCTCATTACAAATGCGGCTAAAGAGGTTCGGTCAGAGCGGGGGTGGTGAAAGCAAGCGCCCCACGTGCGCCACATGAGAACCCGATTGGTTGCGTGAACAGCGTTGCCGGTCGGGTTTTTCTTTGGTGCCATGACAGACATCCAGGCTGACCCCGCGGTCACCGCAGCCGATGCGGCGCAGGCCGATCCCTCCACTCCGAAGGCACATCAGGGCAAACCGGCCAACGCCATCGGCCTGGTCGTGCCCGAGCGCATGCACTTTGCCGAGCCGCTGCAACTGCGCAACGGCTCGCAGATCAGCGGCTACGACCTGATGGTCGAAACCTACGGCACGCTCAATGCCGACCGTTCCAACGCCGTGCTGGTCTGCCACGCGCTCAACGCCTCGCACCACGTGGCCGGCGTGCACGCCGAGGGCGAAGTCGGCTGGTGGGACAACATGGTCGGCCCCGGCAAGCCGGTCGACACCAACCGCTTCTTCGTCATCGGGGTGAACAACCTCGGTTCGTGTTTCGGCTCGACCGGCCCCATGAGCCCGCATCCGGAAACCGGCCTGCCTTATGGCGCGCGCTTTCCGTGGTGACGGTGGAAGACTGGGTAAACGCCCAGGCGCGCGTGGCGGATCGTTTCGGCATCCAGCAATTTGCGGCGGTGATGGGCGGCAGCCTTGGCGGCATGCAGGCGCTGGCCTGGAGCCTGATGTATCCCGATCGGCTGCGGCACTGCGTGGTGGTGGCCTCTACGCCCAAGCTGTCGGCGCAGAACATCGCCTTCAACGAAGTGGCGCGCAGCGCGATTCTGTCCGACCCCGATTTCCACGGCGGCGATTACTACGCGCACAACGTCAAGCCCAAGCGCGGCCTGCGCGTGGCGCGGATGATCGGTCACATCACCTATCTGTCGGACGAAGACATGGCCGCAAAATTCGGCCGCGAGCTGAAGGCGGAAGACATCCGTTTCTCGTTCGATGTCGAGTTCCAGGTCGAGAGCTACCTGCGCTACCAGGGCGACAAGTTTGCCGAGTATTTCGATGCGAACACGTATCTGCTCATCACGCGTGCGCTCGATTACTTCGACCCCGCACTAGCCTACGGCGGCAGCCTGACCAAGGCCGTCGCGCATACCAAAGCGAGTTACCTCGTCGTCAGCTTCATGACCGACTGGCGATTCGCGCCGGCGCGCAGCCGGGAGCTGGTCAAGGCGCTGCTCGACAACAAGCATCCCGTCACCTACGGCGAGATCGACGCACCCCACGGCCACGACGCTTTCCTGCTGGAAGACGCGCGCTACCACGCGCTGGTGCGCGCCTATTACGAACGCATCGCCCAGGAGATCGGCGCATGACAACGCAAACGCTGAACCCCGCTGCGCCGTCCGCGGTACCGAACATCCTGGCCGATCGCGCGGACTTCCGTGCCATCGCCCGCTGGATCGAGCCGCGCTCCACCGTGCTCGACCTCGGCTGCGGCGACGGCAGCCTGCTGCGCGTGTTGCAGGATGAGCTTGACGTGCTGGCCTACGGCATCGAAATCGACGATGCGGGTGTACTGGCGTCCACGAAAAAGGGCGTGCACGTGATCCAGCAGAACATGGAGGGCGGGCTGGCGCTGTTCGAGGACAAGAGTTTCGATACGGTCATCCTTTCGCAGACGCTGCAGACCATCCACAACACGGCGCAGGTGCTGCGCGAGATGCTGCGCGTGGGCCGCGAGTGCATCGTGTCGTTCCCCAACTTCGGTTACTGGCCGCATCGGCTGTCGATCTTCCGGGGGCGGATGCCGGTGTCCAAGTCGCTGCCCTACGAGTGGTACAACACGCCCAACGTGCGCGTGCTGACCATCCGCGACTTTGAAGCGCTGGCGCCCAAGGTGGGGCTGGTGATCCTCGATCGCGTTGTACTGCACGAAGGCAGCGTGGTGCGCTGGGGCGCCAACTGGCGCGGCAGCGTGGCGGTGTACCGGGTGCGCGCGGGCTGATTGCCCCGGGCATCGACCGTTTAGCGGTGTGCTGATTTGCGCGCACCGACGCGGACCACAGCGGCGCGCTACACTCGATCATCTTCCGATGAGGAGCGTGCGATGAGCAGAGATCCGGCGCAGAAGTTGGCGCATCCTGCAGGCGGCGTTGGTGGTTGCGATCGGGATGGCGGCGCCTTTGCACTGGCCGCACCCTCTCCGCAGGATGTGCGGGGCGACGCCGACGCCCTCACCCAGATTGCCATCGCGCACTACGAAAAGAACGATTTCGGCCACGCCTTCGACGAATTTGCCGAGGCCGCGCAGCGCGGCAACCGGCTCGCACAATTCAACTACGCGATGATGCTGATGCGCGGCGAAGGCACCGTCGCGCGGCCCGACGAAGCGGTCAAATGGCTGCGTCGTGCCGCCGATAACCAGATGACCCACGCGCAGTTTGCCTACGGGGAATTGTTCGAACGCGGCGAGCTGGTTCCGCGCTCCCTGGAAGAAGCCAACAAGTGGTACGAACGTGCCGCCGTCGGCGGGCATGTCGAGGCGCAGCGCGCGCTCGCCACCGACTACTTCACCGGACGCGGTGTGCCGCGCGACTACGGGCGTGCGTTCACTTGGTACAAGAAGGCGGCCGAGGGCGGCGACGCGCCATCGCAGTACATCGTCGGCAGCTATTACGAGCGCGGTGAGCCCGGCGTGGTGGCGCAGGATATCGAGCAGGCCAAGAAGTGGTACGGCAGGGCGGCTGCCCAAGGCGACGTCGGCGCACTGGGCAAGCTGCGGGCACTGGTGGAGCAAACGTATCGCGCCAAGCATGGCGATCCGCCCACAGCGGCACGTCAGTCCATGTAGGACACGCAAGAAAAACCGCCGGGCATGGCAGCATGCACCGGCGGTTCTTGTTTTGGAGCGCGTTCAACCGATCGTCAACAGCACCGGCCGACGCGGCCGGCGTAGCGCGCGTCCTGGCGTTCGCGGAAGAAGTCTTCGTACGTCATGACGGCCTGGTCGGGGTGCGTCTCCTGCATGTGCCGCACGTAGGTGTCGTAGTCCGGCACGCCGACCATCAGACGCAGCGTCTGGCCCAGGTAGCGGCCGAAGTTTTCGAGTTCTTCGCGCATGCCCGTGCTCATGCGCCCAGCGCTTCGTACGGCGTTTCGTTGGCGGTCGGGCGGCTCGCGGCGCGTGCCTTGAGCACCGTGCGCAGGCCATACCACGCGATGCTGACCACCACGAGAATGAACAGGCCGCACAGGAACGCGTCGATGCGGTCGTTCAGCACCACCTGCTGCATCTGCGCCATCGACTTGGCCGGGGCCAGCAGCTTGCCTTCGGCGATCGCGCCGGCGTACTTGTTGGCATGCGCCAGGAAGCCGATCTTCGGGTCCGGATCGAACAGCTTCTGCCAGCCGGCGGTGAGCGTGCAGATCAGCAGCCAGGCGGTCGGCAGCAGCGTCACCCACACGTAGCGGTCGCGCTTCATCTTGACCAGCACGCAGGTGCCCAGCGTCAGCGCAATCGCGGCGAGCATCTGGTTGGAGATGCCAAGAGCGGCCACAGCGTATTGATGCCGCCCAGCGGATCGACCACGCCCTGGTACAGGAAGTAGCCCCACAGCGCGACGGTCGCGGCCGTGGCGATGAGGTTGGCGACGAGCGAATCCGTGCGCTTGAGTGCCGGCACAAACGTGCCCAGCAGATCCTGCAGCATGAAGCGCCCGGCGCGCGTGCCTGCATCGACGGCCGTGAGGATGAACAGCGCCTCGAACAGGATCGCAAAGTGGTACCAGAAGGCCATCATGGCCTGGCCGCCCACCACTTGGTGGAGGATGTGCGCCATGCCGACGGCGAGCGTCGGGGCGCCGCCTGCACGGGCAAGGATGGTGTTCTCGCCGACGTCCTTGGCCGTCTGGATCAGCACGTCAGGGGTGATGACGAAGCCCCAGGTGGACAGCGTGTGCGCCACCGTATCCGGCGTCGCGCCCACGAGTGCTGCCGGGCTGTTCATCGCGAAGTACACGCCCGGATCGATGACCGAAGCGGCCACCAGCGCCATGATGGCGACGAACGATTCCATCAGCATCGCGCCGTAGCCGATGAAGCGGGCCTGCGTTTCGTTCTCCAGCAACTTGGGCGTGGTGCCCGACGAGATGAGCGAGTGGAAGCCCGATACCGCGCCGCACGCAATGGTGATGAACAGGAACGGGAACAGGTTGCCCGACCACACCGGGCCGCCGCCGCCGGCAAACTGCGTCAGCGAAGGCATCTGCATCTTGGGCGCGACGATCAGGATGCCGATCGCCAGGGCGAGGATCGTGCCGATCTTCAGGAACGTCGACAGGTAATCACGCGGGGCCAGCAGCAGCCACACCGGCAGCACCGAGGCGACAAAGCCGTAGCCGATCAGCATCCACGTGAGGGCCTTGCCGTCGAACGTGAACAGCGGCGCGAGGGCAGCATTTTCGTGCACCGCCTGGCCACCGATGATGGCCAGCATCAGCAGCACGAAGCCGATGATGGAGATCTCGCCGATACGGCCCGGGCGGATGTAGCGTACGTACACGCCCATGAACAGCGCGATGGGAATCGTCGCGGCCACCGTGAAGGTGCCCCACGGCGAGCCGACCAGCGCCTTCACCACGATCAGCGCCAGCACGGCCAGGATGATGATCATGATGAGGAACGCGCCAAACAGCGCGATCACGCCAGGCACCGTGCCCATCTCGCTCTTCACGAGGTCGCCCAGCGAGCGCCCGTCGCGGCGGCTGGAGATGAACAGCACGATGAAATCCTGCACCGCACCGGCAAACACGACGCCGGCCAGGATCCAGAGCATGCCCGGCAGGTAGCCCATCTGCGCGGCCAGCACGGGGCCCACCAGCGGGCCAGCGCCGGCAATGGCCGCAAAGTGGTGGCCGAACAGCACATGCTTGTTGGTGGGAACGTAGTCGAGCCCGTCGTTGTAACGCCAGGCGGGCGTTTTGCGGGTGCCGTCCAGACCGAGCACCTTGTCGGCGATGAAACGGCTGTAGTAGCGATACGCGATCAGGTAGATGCATACGGCGGCCACCACCACCCACAGCGCGCTGACGGCCTCGCCGCGCGCAAGCGCAACGGTGGCAAACGCAGACGCGCCAAGAATGGCGATGACCAGCCAGATCAGGTGTTGCCTGACGAAGCTCATGTCGGTCTCCTCGAACCTTGGTCGAAGTAATCTGTTGAATGCGGGATGTGGGTTCATCCCTGCGGTGAGTCCTGCCCCGTGACAGGGGCGTGTAGTATTTGCCAGCCGCACCCCGCACCACAAGCGGAGGACTACGCAGCGCACGTCCGTAGTTCTACGCAGGCGCCACACCCGACCGAGACCGCGGCGCCCGCTTGCGATGCCGCAATGCCCGCCGCGTTTTGCCATGAAGCTCCGCCAGAAGATCCTGCTGCTCGCCGTCGCACCGCTGACCATCGCCATGCTGGCGATCATGCTGACCGTGCGCCATCAGTCGATCGCGCTGGCGCGGCACGAGCGGCAGTTGGTGGAGTACGCGTATCTGCAGGCCAAGGAGACCGAGCTGCGGTCTTACGTCAAGCTTGCGCAGAGCGCCATCGCGCCGCTGCTGGCAGCCGGCCATGGCGGCGACCCGGCCAGGACGAAGCCACGCGACGAGGCCATGCGCACTCTCGCCCGTCTCGACTTCGGCACCGACGGCTATTTCTTTCTCTATGACCTGCGCGGCCGCAACCTGATGCACCCGCGCCAGCCCGAACTTGTCGGCCGCGATCTATGGGACCTGACGGACGCCGGGGGCCAGCCGACCATCCAGAAGCTCGTCGCCGCCGCGCAGGCTGGGGTGGTTTCGTGCGCTACATGTGGGACAAGCCATCCACGCACCAGAGCGTGCCCAAGCTCGGTTACGTCGAGCCCATTCCGCAGTGGGGCTGGATGGTGGGCACAGGCCTGTACCTGGACGACATCGAACAGACCTTGCGTGAGATTGACCGGCGCGCGCAGGCCAACATCGACCAGACGCTGGCCTGGGTGGTCGGTATTGCCGCGATCAGCATCCTGCTGGTGGCCGGCAGCGGCTTGGCGCTGAACGTGAGCGACCACCGCCAGGCCGATGCCAAGCTGCGCCAGCTCGCGCAGCAGGTGGTGAAGTCCCAGGAAGACGAGCGCGCGCGTGTCTCGCGTGAGCTGCACGACGGCATCAGTCAGGTGCTGGTGTCGACCAAGCTGCTGCTGGAAACCGCGCACGGCCATCTTGAGGCCGCGCCTGCATCGCCGTCGTCGATCGAACGGGCGGACAGCATGCTGCGCCGCGCGCTCGACCGGTTGAACGGAGCGCTGGGCGAGGTGCGCCGCGTGTCGCACAACCTGCGCCCTGCGCTGCTCGACGATCTCGGCCTGGCAGCCGCGCTTGAGCTGCTCGTGCGCGAAACGCGCGAGGCGCACGAAGATACCCAGCCGGGGTTTGCGATTGCGCTGGAACTTGTCGGCCCGCCCGTGCAACTGCCGGACGCGTGCAACACCGCGCTGTTCCGCATTGCGCAGGAGGCCGTCTCGAACATCGAGCGCCACGCCACGCAAGCGACGCGCATCGGCGTCCTGCTCGAAAACGATATCGATGCCGTGCGTTTGTCCATTCGCGACAACGGCCCGGGCTTCGATGTGGAGTCCGTGCAGGTCGACCCGCAACACGGGATCGGCCTGCGCAACATGCGCGAGCGCATGGCGGCGCTGGGCGGCACCTGTACCATCGCCTCGGGCCCGCACGGCACCGAGGTGAGCGCCGTGCTGCCGCATGCCGTCATCGCTCAACTGGCTTCCGCCCCCTCTTCTCCTCTCGTATGAACATGCGTACTCCTGCGCCCGTCAAACTGCTCCTCGTCGACGATCACCCGCTCGTGCGCGATGGCGTGCGCGTGCGGCTCGAAGCCGTGCCGCATTTCGAAGTGGTGGGCGAAGCCGGCGACGCTGAAGCCGCCCTGCAGGCCGCGCGCACGCTGTCGCCCGACCTGGCGCTGATGGACATCGGTATGCGCGGCATGAACGGCATCGCGCTCACCGAGAAGTTTGCCGAGGAATTTCCCGAGATTGCCGTGCTCGTGCTGTCGATGCACGACAACCTGGAATATGTACGGCAGGTGATGCGCGCCGGCGCGCGCGGCTACGTGCTCAAGGACGCGCCCGCCAGCGAACTGGTCGAGGCCATCGACGCCGTGCTGGCCGGCCGACCGTTCTACAGCGCGCAGCTGGCGATGCGCATGGCCGAGCAGGCTGTCATGCCCACGCCGGTGGAGGCGCTTACGCCGCGCGAGCGTGACATTCTCGACGGCATCGCCAAGGGCTACGCCAACAAGCGCATCGCCGACGAGCTGGGCTTGTCCGTGCGCACGGTGGAATCGCACCGCCTGAACCTGAAGCGCAAACTCGGCATCGAGGGTCAGGCGGAACTGGTGAAGTTTGCGGTCGAGCTGGGAAAGGGTCGTTAGACGCCCTTCGCGCTGTCCACGTAATCGCGCACCATCGCTTCGAACGAGGTGTCGCGGCCAAAGCCCATGGCATCGGCGCGGGCGGTATCGAAGCGCGCTGGCCAGCTTTGCACGATGGCCTTGATGCGGGCGTCCGGCTCCCAGCGGATACGCGAGACCGGCGCATCGCCCGCCACCTTGCGCAGCGCCTCCACCATCTCGCCCACACGCACCGTAATACCCGGCAGGTTCAGTGATCGGCGATGGCCCCATGCCGACGCCGGCAGCGTGTACGCGTGCAGCAGCGACGCCACCACCTGACGCGGCGACGCGAGCCACAGCTCAGTCTCGGCTTCCACCGGGCAGATGGCTTCCTCGCCGGCCAGCGGCTCGCGGATGATGCCGCTGGCAAAGCTCGAGCCGCGCCGTTCGGTTTGCCCAGGCGCACCGACACCGTGGGAATGCGCACCGCGCGGCCGTCGATGTAGCCCTTGCGCGAATACTCGCCGACCAGGAATTCGCCCATCAGCTTCTGGACGCCGTACGAGGCCTGCGGTGTGGCGGCCGTGTCGTCGGTGACAACGGCGGGCAACTGGCCGCCAAACACCGCCACGGAGCTTGCGAACAGCATGCGCGGCGCACGGCCGGTCTTGGCGTGCTGCGCGCGCAGCGCATCGAGCAATGCGCGCGTGCCGTCCAGGTTCACGCGCATGCCGAGGTCGAAGTCGGCCTCGGCGGTGCCGCTCACCACGGCGGCCAGGTGGAACACGCCGCCCACGTTTTCGTCGATCACCTTGGCGATCAGGGCGGGGTCGGAGGCATCGCCGGTCACGTAGCGCACGCGCGCATCGGCAATCTGGCCGGCCACCTGGTCCAGCACGATGAAGGTCTCAACGCGCTGCACCGAGCCGTCCGCATCCGGCAGGCCGGGTTGTTCGAGCAGTGCCGCCAGCACGCGCTGGCCCAGGAAACCGGCGCCGCCGGTGATGACGATGTTCATGGTGTCTCCTTGTTGCCCGACGTAACCCGCCGGGCGTTCTGATCGATGCCTAGGGTAAACAGGGATGAAGCTCCGCGACTCAACTTGTATGATGACACGACGAATTTACGCTTGCCAAGACATCCCGGCCACCATTCATGTTTGAACGACTCGACGCCGCGCCTTCCCTGTCCGATCGCGTGGCCCAGACCCTGATGGACAAGATCGACGCGGGCGAACTCCGCCGCGGCGAACGCATGCCGTCCGAAACCGTGCTCGGGCAGGAATTCGGTGTGAGCCGCACGGTGATCCGCGAAGCCATCTCGCGGCTGCGCCACGAAGGCGTGGTGGAAGCGCGCCAGGGCAGCGGCGTGTACGTCACGCAGCAAGCTGGTCTGAAGCCGCTGCGGATCGACGCGGCGCAGGCCGGCTCAATCGATGCCGTGCTGCACATCATCGAACTGCGCCGCGCGCTGGAGGCCGAAGGCGCCGCGCTGGCCGCCCAGCGCCGCACGGATGCCGAGATGATCGAGATCGACGCCGCACTCGACGGCATTGACGCTGCGGTGGCCGCCGGCGGTGACGGCGTGGCCGAAGACCTGCGTTTTCACCACGCCATCGCGGCCGCCAGCGGCAACCCGTTCCTCGTGCAGGCCCTTGGCTTCTTCAGCCAATACCTGGAGGAAGCGATTGGCGTGACGCGCAGCAACGAAGCGCGCCGCGAAGACTTCGCCCGACAAGTCCGCGACGAGCACCGCGCGATGGTTGAGGCCATCCGCCACCGCGACGCACTGGCTGCACGCAATGCCGCGCAGACCCACATGTTCAATGCCGCACGTCGTTTGGCCGAAGGGCGCGACGTGGCGCAAGACTGATTTCAGAGCCATTCATGACGCAATCGGCGGCTGACCGGAAGGTCGGCGTGATCGGACTCGGCGCCATGGGCCTGGGCATTGCCAAGACCCTGCGCAATCACGGCTACACCGTGCATGCCTGCGATGCGCGCCCCGGTGCCGCTGCAGATTTCGCCAAGGAAGGCGGCGTGGCGTGTGCAACGCCCGCCGAGGTGGCGGCTGGCGTGGACGTGGTGGTTTCGGTGGTGGTCAACGCCGCGCAGACCGAGGCCGTGCTGTTCGGCGAGGATGGTGCTGCGGCCGCCATGCGACCGGGTAGCACGTTCGTCATGTGTTCCACGGTCGACCCGAACTGGTCGATTGCGCTTGAGGAGCGCCTCGCGCAGCAGGGCATCCTGTATGTGGATGGCCCCATCTCCGGCGGCGCTGCCAAGGCCGCTTCCGGCCAGATGACCATGATGACCTCGGCCACGCCCGAGGCGTATGCGGCGGCAGGTCATGTGCTCGACGCCATGGCCGGCAAGGTCTATCGCCTGGGCGACAAGGCCGGCGCGGGCAGCAAGGTCAAGATCATCAACCAGCTGCTGGCCGGCGTGCACATCGCCGCCGCCGCCGAAGCCATGGCCCTGGGCCTGCGCGAAGGCGTGGCAGCGGATGCGCTGTACGAAGTCATCACGCATAGCGCGGGCAACAGCTGGATGTTCGAAAACCGCATGGCCCACGTGCTGGCCGGCGACTACACACCGCTGTCCGCCGTCGACATCTTCGTCAAGGATCTGGGCTTGGTGCTCGATACCGCGCGCGCGACCAAGTTTCCGCTGCCGTTGGCGGCTACCGCGCATCAGATGTTCATGCAGGCATCCACGGCGGGTTATGCGAAGGAAGACGATTCGGCCGTCATCAAGATCTTCCCGGGCATCACGTTGCCGGAGGGCCAACCGAAATGAGCGCAGCGCCCACGTCCCGCCCGGTCCTCGGTTGCATCGCCGACGACTTCACCGGTGCGACCGACCTTGCCAACATGCTCGTGCGCGCCGGCATGCGCACGGTGCAGACCATCGGTGTGCCGCAGGCAGCGGCGAGGCCATCGCTGCGGATGCCGATGCGATCGTCGTTGCGCTCAAGTCGCGCACGATTGCCGCGGCCGATGCCGTGGCGCAGTCGTTGAATGCACTGCACTGGCTGCGCGCGCAAGGCTGCTCGCGCTTCTTCTTCAAATACTGCTCGACCTTCGATTCCACCGATGCCGGCAACATCGGCCCCGTGGCCGAAGCGTTGATGGCTGAGCTGGGTACCGATTTCACATTGGCCTGCCCCGCCTTTCCCGAAAACGGCCGCACGGTCTTCCGGGGCCATCTGTTCGTGGGTGACGTGCTGCTCAACGCGTCGGGCATGGAGCACCATCCGCTCACGCCGATGCGCGATCCGAACCTCTCGTGTCGGTGCTCGCGCGCCAGAGTGCGGGCAAGGTCGGCCTGCTGCGTTACGACGCCATCATGCGCGGTGCGCAGGCTGCGCGCGACCAGGCCCAGCAACTGCGCGCCGACGGCGTGAAGCTCGCGATTGCCGACGCCATTTCGAACGACGACGTCATCGTGCTGGGCGAGGCGTTTGCCGAGCTCCCGTTGCTGACGGGCGGTTCGGGCCTGGCGCTGGGCTTGCCGGCGCAATATCGCCGCGCAGGGCTGATTACCGCGCAGGGCAACGCGGCGCAGCTGCCGCCGGTGGCCGATTCGGCGATCGTGCTGTCGGGCAGCTGCTCGCGCGCGACGAATGCCCAGGTGGCGCACTGGCGTGCCTCGCGCCCTGCGTTCCAGATTGATCCGCTGGCGTTGGCTGAAGGCAAACCGGTGGTGGTCGAGGCGCTCGATTTCGTGCACCGCCATGCGGGGCAGACGGTGCTGGTGTACGCGACGAGCGCGCCGGAGCAAGTGGCCCACGTACAGAAGACGCTGGGCGTGGAGCGCGCCGGCAAGTTGGTGGAAGACGCACTAGGCCGCATCGCGCGCACGCTGCATGCCGACGGCGTGCGCCGCTTCGTGGTGGCTGGCGGCGAGACCTCGGGCGCGGTGGTGCAGGCGCTCGATGTGCGCGCTCTGCGCATCGGCCCGCAGATTGATCCGGGCGTGCCCTGGACGGCCACGATCGACAACGATCCGGTTGCACTGGCCTTGAAGTCCGGCAATTTCGGGACGGTGGATTTCTTCGAGAAGGCGCTCGCGCAGCTGGCGCACGCCACGACGGAGCCGGTCGCATGACCGCAATGAACGAAAACGCGCTGCGCGAAGGATCGCGCGCGTCGGCCAGAGCTTGTATGCGCGCGGTTACACCGCCGGCACGGCAGGCAACATCAGCGCGCGGCTGCCCGACGGCTGGCTCATCACGCCCACCGACGCCTGCCTCGGCACGCTGGACCCGGCGCGCATTGCCAAGGTGCTGGCGACAGGCGAGTGGGTCGGCGGCGACAAACCATCGAAAACGCTCGCCCTGCATCGCGGCATCTACGACCGCAATGCCGACGCGCATGCCGTGGTGCACACGCATTCGACGCATCTCGTGGCGCTTACGCTGGCGGGCGTCTGGCATGAAGCCGACGTGCTGCCGCCCATCACGCCGTACTACGTGATGAAGGTCGGCCACGTGCCGCTTGTCCGTTATCAGCGGCCGGGGCATCCGGATGTCGCCGCGCAGATTGCCGAGTTGGCGTGCGATGTGCGCGCCGTGCTGCTCGACCGGCTGGGGCCCGTGGTCTGGCACGGCTCGGTATCCAACGCGGCGTACGCGCTGGAAGAACTGGAAGAAACCGCACGGCTTTGGTTGATGACCGAACCCAAGCCGGCACCGCTGTCCGGCGCGCAGATCGACGAACTGCGCCTGACGTTCGGAGCCCGTTGGTAGCGATCAGAGGCAAATCGGTAGCCCGCTGCCCGGCCCACATAAAACCTACACCGGAGACCACATGAACACCTCGACCGCCACCACGGCGGCGTTGCCTTCGCACGCCGTTTCAAAGAGGACAGCGTCTATGCGCGCGTGTCGCGCCGCATCGTCCCGCTCATCATGCTCTGCTACGTGGTCGCGTACCTCGACCGCGTGAACGTCGGGTTTGCGAAGCTGCAGATGTCGCAGGCGCTGAATTTTTCGGAGACGGTCTACGGGCTGGGTGCCGGCATCTTCTTCATCGGCTATTTCCTCTTCGAGGTGCCCAGCAACCTGCTGATGAGCAAGATCGGCGCGCGCATCTGGATCGCGCGGATCATGATCACGTGGGGCTTGATCTCCGGCGCGTTCGCATTCGTGCAGACGCCCACCCAGTTCTATGTGATGCGCTTTCTCCTGGGCCTGGCAGAGGCCGGCTTCTACCCCGGCATCATCCTGTACCTGACGTACTGGTATCCGTCGCACCGCCGCGCACGCATCGTGGCGATGTTCATGGCGGCGATTCCGATCTCAGGCATCTTCGGCAACCCGCTGTCGGGCTGGATCATGAGCGCATTTCACGGGGTGGGCGCCGGCGAAGGCTGGCAGGGCTGGCAGTGGATGTTCGTGATCGAAGCCATCCCCGCCGTGCTGGTTGGCCTGCTGGTGCTCTGGAAGTTCGACGACAGCATCCGCAAGGCCAAGTGGCTGTCGGAAGAGGAAAAGCAGATCCTCGAAGCCAACATTGCGGCCGACAACAAAGGCAAGACCGAGCATCCCGGCATCGGCAAGGTGTTCTCCGATCCGCGCGTGTGGATGATGAGCCTGATCTACTTCGCCTTTGTCATGGGCCAGTACGGCTTGACGTTCTGGATGCCGACGCTGGTGAAGAACGCCGGCGTGAAAGACACCCTGATGGTGGGCGTACTTTCCGCCATTCCGTATGTCTGTGCGGCGATCACGATGGTGCTGATCGGCCGCAGCGCCGATGCACGCCGCGAGCGCCGCTGGCACCTGGTTGTGCCCGCGTTGATGGGCGCAGTCGGGTTTGCGGTGGTGGCAACCGCGGGTAACAACGTGGCGCTGTCGATCGTGTTCCTGTCATTGGCTGCCGCGGGCGTGCTGACGTGTGCGCCGCTGTTCTGGTCGCTGCCCACGGCGTTCCTGCAAGGCACCGCTGCTGCGGCCGGCATTGCCGCCATCAACTCGGTCGGCAACTTGGCCGGGTTCGTGAGCCCCTATATGATCGGTGCGCTCAAGGACATGACGGGCAGCACATCCGCCGGCATGTATGCGCTGGCGGGCGTGCTGGTGCTTGGCTGCATTGCCGTGTTGCGCACGCCGCCCAAGCTGGTCAATAAATAAGCAATCGTATTCAGAGGTCTGTCATGCCGCGCTTTGCCGCCAACCTGTCCATGATGTACCAGGAGCACGCGTTCCTCGACCGCTTTGCCGCCGCGGCAAAAGACGGCTTCGAGGGCGTGGAGTTTCTCTTTCCTTACGACTTCGACAAGGCCGATATCCGCGCCCGTCTTGACGAGGCTGGCCTCACGCAAGCGCTATTCAATGCCCCGCCCGGCGATTGGGCGGGCGGCGAGCGCGGCATCGCCTCATTGCCCGGTCGCGAAGACGAATTCAAGCGCGGCATTGCGACGGCGCTGGAGTATGCGCAGGTGCTCGGCAACACGCGCCTGCACGTCATGGCCGGCCTGCTGCCCGCCGGTGCAGACCGCGTACGCCATCACGCCACCTACGTGAGCAACGTCGCCTACGCTGCGCGCGAGGCTGCCGGCGCGGGTCTCACCATCGTGCTGGAACCCATCAACACGCGCGACATGCCGGGCTTCTTCCTCACGCACCAGGCGCAGGCGCATGCGGTGTGCAAGGAGGTGGGCGCGGCCAACGTCAAGGTGCAGTTCGACCTGTACCACGCGCAGATCATGGAGGGCGATCTGTCGGTCAAGCTGAAGCAATACGTCGATGGTGTGGGCCACGTGCAGATCGCCGGCGTGCCCGATCGCCACGAACCGGACGAAGGCGAGCTGCACTATCCGCACCTCTTTGCGTTGCTGGATGCGCTTGGCTACAACGGCTGGGTCGGCTGCGAGTATCGGCCCCGTGCCGGCACCAGCGAAGGGCTCGGCTGGCTCAAGCGCTGGCGCGAGAGCCAACGCTGATCGGGCTTCCCTCAAACAAAAACGGCCGGCGCTGCGTGTGCAGTCCGGCCGTTGTGTTTTGGCGCGCCGCTTACGACTTGCACGCGCCGAGGTACCGGCCCTGGTAGTGGAAGCCGCTCTTCATCGGCCCAAACTGCGGATGCTGATACTGGCCATTGCCGCTGATGTTGTACGACGTCGGCGTCAGCGGGCCGCTGGCTTCGAGCACGCCCTTGCCGCCCTGCGGGTCTTCGCACGACAGCGTGACCTTGAGCGTGCCGAGCGTGTAGTTCCAGCGCGTGAGCTTGCAGCCTTGTTGATCGCGGCGAATGGAACGCTCGAACATGGTGCGCACGTCCCCGGCATCGTTGGCGCTCAGGCAGCCGCGTTCGGGGCGGCTCGGTACTTGGCGGCCTTGCTCGTCAAAGTGCGGCAACGGCTTGCCGTTCAGCGTCACGCTCGCCGTGCTTTCCCACAAACCTGGCGTGACTTCCTGCGCGTGCGCGCCCAGCGCGAGTCCAGCCAGCAGTACACCGCTGTGCCACAGCTTCATATTCGATACCTTGAACGGATGAGATGACGCGACGCCCATCCCCGCCCGGCATGAGCGGCGATGGGCGTCGGGGATGCGCGATGCGTTGGATCGACCTGGGCTCAGGCGCCCAGGCGCACCGGTTCCTTGGCCAGCGAACGCGATGTCGGCATGTGGCCGTACGACGGCAGTTCGGCCTTGCGGGTCGCGGCTTCGAGCTGCAGGCCGATCGCTTCGGCCGCATGCATGGCCGTTGCGCCGCTGGTGCCGACAACGAGGCGATAGCCGCCGCCGCGCACGGTCTGGATCAGGCCATCGCACGGCGTGCCGGCCAGCGCCACGCGCAGCTTGCGCACGTGCACATCGACCGTGCGCTCACCCACGAAGACATGGTTGCCCCACACGCGATCCAGCAGTTGCGTGCGCGAATGCACGCGTTGCGGATGCGCGACGAGAAAGTGCAGCAGGCGGAATTCCAGCGGGCTGAGCGGAATGGCGCGCGGGCCGGTGTCGGTTTGTGCGGTCACGCCCAGCGTCAGCGGATCGAGGCGCAGGCCGTTGACCTGCAGGATGTCGTCGCCATGCTGATGCGGCGCGCGGCGGCGCAGTACGGCGCGGATGCGGGCATGCAGCTCGCCCGTGTCGCACGGCTTGACGACGTAGTCGTCGGCACCGGCGTCCAGCGCGGCAATCTTGGCGCGCGCATCGCCATGACGGGACAGCACGATGACCGGCAGGCCGCGCGTCTGCATGTTGGCGCGCAAGGCCAGCAGCATGTCGATCGACTCGCGTTCGGGCCACGTCCACTCCATGAGGAGAAGCTCCGGCATGGCGGCCAGGATGGCAGCCTGCGCCTGGCCCGGATGGCTGACCCGTTGAACATCGTGTCCACCATCACGCAGGGAAAACGACAGACGCTCCCCTCTGCCTGGTCTTGTTCGACCAGCAAGATCTGAATACCCACTTTGTTATACCTCCCGTCTAACCAGCCGACACACTCCGGCGAGCAGCCTCGCGGCTGCGCTCTGCTGTCTGCGGTGCGCGTTGTTATGAGTGCCATGCGCGCAGTTGCGCTTGTGCTCGCATGTCGTTTCTTGCGGGCGCTGTTGCCTGGCCGTCGGCCTTGCGCGGATCGTCATGCTGCGGTTCCCGTCGACGATCGCCAGCGGAGCCTCCTGGGTGGTGTCCAGGGTGGTCCTGAGAAAGGTCTGCAAACCCCTCGGCGCCTGCCGCAGCGTGCCGAACCATGCAATCGTTTGCACAGTTTGCGGCGTTGTCTGCGCGCAATCCGAGCCGGCGCCCCCCGAGCGCCGGGGAAGTAGGGATCCCCCACCTCCGTTGGCATAAGGCTTGTTCGCCCTTTCCCGTTTCCTCTAGTCGTGAACCCCCCTCTGGCTCAGAGAGAAAGGATTCCGTTTTGCCGGATTATAAGAATCCCGTAGGGATTCGTCACGCAGGAATTTTAAAATTTGGAAATTCATTCAACCCGACACGCATTGGGGTGCCGCGGTTGACATGCATTCTTCATAAAGCTATGCCAGGCAACGTTCTTGGCCGATACCATGCGGGCAATGATTCAAACCCGGCATAAATGCATGACGATTATGCTCGCGCCGCCATAATGGCTGCTCTCATGTGTGCGTCGGTATTTTTTACAAAACAAATTGATTCGCTAAAAATCAATTGATCTGTTTTGCTGGCAGGGGTAATTCACACGATTTAAAACTTTAGGATTACTGCTCATTGTTTGGGCAACCTTCTGCGGGCGAAAAAAGCCCGCGCGAGGCGGGCTTCTTCCTGATGCCGAGGCGGCTGCCGGTGTCAGCTGTCCAGGCGTTCTTCGAGGCGGGTTTTGGCGTCGGGCAGCGCCTGCGGCAGGCCGTGCGCCAGTTTCGTGAACAGCTCGTCGTGCAGCGCCAGCTCCTGCTTCCAGGCCTCTGCGTCCAGCGAGATCACCTTGGCGAACTGCTCGGCCGTGAAGTCCAGGCCATCCCAGCTCAGTTCTTCGTAGCGCGGCGACACACCAAAGACGTGCTCCTCGCCCTGTGCCTGGCCTTCGATGCGATCGACCATCCACTTGAGGACGCGCATGTTCTCGCCAAAGCCCGGCCACACGAACTTGCCGTTTTCATCCTTGCGGAACCAGTTCACGCAGAAGATCTTCGGCAGCGTCGCGCCGCTCTCGGCAAGCTTCTCGCCGAGCTTGAGCCAGTGCGCGAAGTAGTCGGCCATGTTGTAGCCGCAGAACGGCAGCATGGCGAACGGGTCGCGGCGCACCACGCCTTGCTGGCCCGCAGCGGCGGCGGTGGTTTCCGAGCCCATCGTGGCTGCCATGTACACGCCTTCGGTCCAGTCGCGCGCTTCGGTCACGAGCGGCACGGTGGTCGAACGGCGGCCGCCGAAGATGAACGCATCAATGGGTACGCCGGCCGGGTTGTCCCATTCCGGATCGATCGACGGGCATTGCGCGGCCGGCGCCGTGAAACGCGCGTTCGGATGGGCAGCCTTGCGGCCCGTTTCCTTGGCGGTCTCGGGCGTCCAGTCCTGGCCTTGCCAGTCGATCAGGTGCGCTGGCGGCGTGTCGGTCATGCCTTCCCACCACACGTCGCCGTCGTCGGTCAGGGCCACGTTGGTGAAGATGACGTTCTCTTTGAGCGTGGCCATCGCGTTGAAGTTGGTCTTCTCGCTCGTGCCCGGTGCCACGCCAAAGTAGCCGGCTTCCGGGTTGATGGCGTACAGGCGGGTCTTGCCGGCGGCGTCCTTGCGGGGCTTGATCCAGGCGATGTCGTCGCCGATGGTCGTCACCTTCCAGCCGTTCAGGCCTGCGGGCGGAATCAGCATCGCAAAGTTGGTCTTGCCGCAGGCCGACGGGAAGGCCGCTGCCACGTGATACGTCTTGCCTTCCGGCGACGTCACGCCCAGGATCAGCATGTGCTCGGCCAGCCAGCCCTGGTCGCGGCCCATGGTGGAGGCGATCCGCAGCGCGAAGCATTTCTTGCCCAGCAGCGCGTTGCCACCGTAGCCGGAGCCGAACGACCAGATTTCACGCGTTTCCGGGAAATGCACGATGTACTTGGTCGGGTTGCACGGCCACGGCACGTCTTTCTCGCCCGCGGCGAGCGGCTTGCCGACGGTGTGCACGCACGGCACGAAATCGCCGTCGCTGCCCAGCACGTCGTACACCGCGCGGCCCATGCGGGTCATGATGCGCATGTTGACGGCCACATACGGGCTGTCCGACAGCTCCACGCCGATGTGTGCGATCGGCGAGCCCAGCGGCCCCATCGAGAACGGCACCACGTACAGCGTGCGGCCCCGCATGCTGCCGTCAAACAGGCCGTTCAGCGTCTGGCGCATCTCGGCCGGGGCCGTCCAGTTGTTGGTGGGGCCGGCGTCTTCCTTCTTCTGCGAGCAGATGAAGGTGCGGTCTTCCACGCGCGCCACGTCCGACGGGTCCGACAGCGCCAGGTACGAGTTCTTGCGCTTGGCCGGATTGAGCTGCTTCATCGTGCCGGCGGCCACCATTTCGGCGCACAGGCGGTCGTATTCCTCTTGCGAACCATCGCACCAGACGATGCGCTCTGGCTTGGTGAGCGCCGCCACCTCGCCCACCCACGCGATCAGGCGCGGGTGTTTCACGTAATCGGGCACGTTCAATGCGGGCACGCCCTGCATCACGGGTTGATTCATGACCAAAACTCCAATGGAAGTGAGAAAGAAATCGGTGTCGGATCAGCACGGTGGCCGCGCCGAGCGGCGGGTGGAAAGCGATCGACGGCGCATCAGCAGCAAGCCGGATCAGCGATTTCCAGAGGGAGAGGTGAGGCAGGCGGAGGGACGGTAGCCGTGCTGATTTCACATTCAGTTACAAAGCGGAGCGCTGGCGGAATGTGGGTTTTTCCGGGCAGCGGGGGCCGCGTGCGCTAAAGTGGCGGGACCGAGGTCAACAGACCCTAGAACAAGGACTCGTCACCAGCGGGGCTGCGCAAATTGCGTGCCCGCGGCGGGCAATTCCGAACGTCGACACGGATTGTCGTGCGACGAGGATGGGAAGAATACCACCGCGAGGGATCGCTGTTTTTTGCTGCGCACCATTGTTCGAAGTGAGATGTCGATGAAGATTGCCGTACTGGACGACTACCAAGACGCTGTTCGCAAGCTGGACTGCTTCAGCCTGCTGCAAGACCACGAAGTCAAAGTGTTCAACAACACCGTCAAAGGCGTGGGGCAATTGGCCGCACGCGTGGCGGACGTTGAAGCCATCGTGCTGATCCGGGAGCGCACGCGCGTCACGCGCCAGCTGCTCGATCGTCTGCCCAAACTCAAGATCATCAGCCAGACCGGCCGCGTATCGCGCGATTCGGGCGGCCATATCGATCTGGATGCCTGCACCGACAAGGGTGTGGTGGTGCTGGAGGGCAAGGGCTCGCCCGTGGCGCCGGCCGAGCTGACCTGGGCGCTGGTGATGGCCGCACAGCGCCGTATCCCACAATACGTGGCCAGCCTCAAGCACGGCGCGTGGCAGCAATCGGGGCTCAAATCCACGACGATGCCGCCCAACTTTGGCATCGGCCGCGTCCTGAAGGGCCAGACGCTGGGCATCTATGGCTACGGGAAGATCGGCCAACTCGTGGCCGGCTACGGCCGTGCTTTCGGCATGAATGTGCTGGTGTGGGGCCGCGAGGGATCGCAGGAACGCGCGCGTGCCGATGGCTTTGCCGTGGCCGACTCGAAGGAGGCGCTGTTCGAGCAGTCCGATGTGCTGTCCGTCCACCTGCGCCTGAACGACGAAACGCGCGGCATCGTGACGGTGGCCGACCTCACGCGCATGAAGCCGACCGCCCTGTTCGTCAACACGAGCCGCGCCGAGCTGGTGGAAGAAAACGGCCTGGTGACGTCGCTCAACCGCGGGCGCCCCGGCATGGCGGCCATCGACGTGTTTGAAACGGAGCCCATCCTGCAAGGCCACACCTTGCTGCGCATGGAGAACTGCATCTGCACGCCGCACATCGGCTACGTCGAGCGCGAAGGTTACGAGCTGTACTTCAGCATCGCGTTCCAGAACATCCTCGATGTTCTGCAGGGCAACGTCGACAGCGTGGTCAATCCGACGGCACTGGCGCCTGCGCTGATCCGCGCATAACGCCAGTCGTTCTACCCGTCGTTTCCATCAATCAAGCCGCGGCGCGCAGCTGCGGCTGATTGGCGCCTGCGCCGTCAAAGCGGAAGCTGTCCATCGCCAGCGATCCGTACGTCACCGTATCGACCACGTGCTGAGCCTGCACGCCGCCCTGCGTGGCCTGACTCGGCTGCCCCATCGCTGCGCCCAGCGCCACGTACAGCGGCATCAGGTGTTCGTCGGTCGGGTGGGCGTGGGCGGCGTTCGGGGCTTGCGCACGGTAATCGCAGAAGCAGGTGAAATCGCCGCTGCGGATGCCGTCGGTCATCGTCTCGATCATCCATTCGCGGAAGGCCGTGACCCACGGCTCGACCGGCACGCCGTGCTGCGCCATGCCCGGGCCGCGCATCAGCGCGCGCAGGTTGTGCGTGAAGCTGCCGGAGCCGACGATCAGCACGCCCTCGTCGCGCAGCGGCGCGAGCGTGCGCCCCATCGCCATCTGGCACGCCGGCGACAAGCCCGGCATCAAGGAGACCTGCACCACGGGGATGTTCGCCTCCGGAAACATCAGCATCAGCGGCACCCAGGCGCCGTGGTCCAGCGGCTGACGCGGGTCCAGCACGGTGGAGGCCTGTTCTTCCAGCCCGGGGACGATGTTGCCGTCGATCAGCGTGCGGATGCGTTCGGCCAAGTCCGGCGCGCCCGGCGGGGCGTATTCCAGGGCGTAGAGCTGCGGCGGGAAGCCGCCGAAGTCGTGCCAGGCTTCCTGCTGCGCGCGCGCCGTGACGGCGGGTCGGCGCGTCATCCAGTGCGGCGAAACCACAACGATGGCGCGCGGCTTGAGGGCTGCCATCTCTTGCCCGAGCGCCGCCAGCATCTTGCCGACGGGGCCGGGATCGGCCGCCAGCATGGGCGACCCATGGGACAGGTAAAGCACGGGGAGCATGTCAAATTTCCTGAAGAATATGCCTGTCATTCTGCGCCGACGCCGCGCCCGTAACGTGCATGGATTTGCAGGGCGGGATCAGGAAAATTGAATGAGTGCGCTTACATGCTCAGCAATTCTTCCGCCACGGTGGGGTGCAGGCCCACGGTGGACTGCAGATGCTTGAGCCGCACGCCCATGCGCACGGCCACCGCGAGCGCCTGGATGATCTCCGGGGCAGCGTTGTCGACGATGTGCGCGCCCAGCACGCGGCCGCTGCGCGCGTTGCACACCAGCTTGATCAGCGACTCCATGCCCGTGCCCGCAAAGCGCTGTTCCAGCGAGACAAAGCGGCGGACGACCACGTCGATGCGGTCGGCGAGCGCGCGTTTGTCGGTGTCTGGGCCGCGTTTGCCCAATTCAGGCCAGCGCGCGCGGGCGTCGGCCTCGGTCAGGCCCACGCTGGCGATGGCCGGATCGCAGAACACGGCCATCGGCACGGTGTTCATGTCAGGCAGCTTGATGCCTTTGCCGAACAGGCGTTCGGCCACGTAGCGGCCCTGCGCCGCGGCCACGGGCGTCAATTGCAGCGGGCTGCCGCCGCAGACGTCGCCGACTGCGTGGACGCCGCGGGCGCGCGTACGGAAGTGGCGGTCGACGGCAATGCGCCCGTGCGCATCGAGTGTGACGCCCGCCGCGTCCAGGCCAAGGCCGGCAAGGTTCGGCGCGCGGCCGATGGCGCTCATGACACGCTGGGCGCGGAGCACGCGCAGAGCGTCGCTGCCCTCGGTGCTCGCGTAGACGGCCATGCCGCCGCCGTTTACGGCATCGTGTTCGATGCGGACGACGTCGGCGTTCAGGATCAGGTCGACGCCGCAGCCAGCCAGCGACTGCGCGGCGGCCTCGCCCACCGTGGCATCAAATTCCGGCAGCACGCGCGCATCGCGCGTCAG
Source organism: Ralstonia sp. 1B3 (assembly GCF_036631435.1). Classification (NCBI taxonomy): domain Bacteria; kingdom Pseudomonadati; phylum Pseudomonadota; class Betaproteobacteria; order Burkholderiales; family Burkholderiaceae; genus Ralstonia; species Ralstonia sp. 1B3. The sequence continues at coordinate 36,134 of NZ_JAPNUG010000036.1, forward strand.
CACGGTCACCCGGACGCCAAAGCGCGCCAGCGTGGACGCCATTTCCACCGCGACAACACCGCCGCCCGCGATGATGAGCGAGGCGGGCAGCGCGTCCCAGCCGAACACGTCGTCGGAAGTGCAGGCCAGCTCCGCGCCGGGTACGGGGAGCGGCGTGGGTCGCGCGCCGGCGGCCAGCACGATCTGGCGCGCGCGCAGCGCAGCTTTGCCGGACTCGGTTTGCAGCCGGACGATGCCGCGCCCGCGCAGCGATGCGGTGCCGCTCAGCCACTGCACACCGGCATCGGCCAAGTGCGCGAAATGCGTTTCGTGCAGGCGGGCAACTTCGGCGCGCGTGCGGGCGATGGCATCGGCCCAGGCATCGGTGGCGTCTGCGGCGCGCAGGCATTGGGATACCGCCTGCGACCAGGCAGCGCCGTAGCCGAGCAGTTTCTTGGGCACACACCCGCGGTTGACGCAGGTGCCGCCCACTTGCGCCCGATCGATCAGCAGCGTGCGCGCGCCCAGTTGCGCAGATCGACGCGCAGCCGCGAGCCCGGCCGAACCGGCGCCAATCACGATCAGGTCAAACGCATGTGCAGGGTTTGCGGGCATGAAGTGTCCGTCGAAGAAGCATCGGCCGGACGACCCTGGTGGCACGCCGGCGGGCGCGCCATGTGGAGCAAGCGGCGCGCCCGCCGCCTGTCTTGGAGGAGGTGGTTACGCAGCCACCGCCGTGGCGAACCCGCGTGGAAGTTCGCGCAGGAAGGTTTCGCCGTCATGACGCCCGAGCGCATAGGCGTCGCGCATGGCGCCGGGGCGGGTGTAATCCCAACTCGAAATGGGCACCTTGCGCGAGGGCTGTACATAAAAGCGGCGCTGCACGCCGTCGGCCACCGGCACGTCCATGCGGAAATACGTCGGCCGCGGGTACAGGCGCGTGACCAGCACCAGCGCGTCGCCCGGCGTGGCGTCCAGCGCGTGCACCGGCACGTTGTCGACCATGCCGCCGTCGAGCACCGGCCGCCCCGCGCGCCGCAGCACCGGCGTGAACGGCGGCGTGGAAGCGGATTGCAGCAGCAGGTCTGCCAGGTCTTCCGGTGTGGCGCAATCCTGCGCGCGCACGATTTCCGGCGTGAAGCCGAGGCGCTTGCCCAGCGTCGGGTGCAGCGTCTTGCGAACGTGCTTTTCGATGTTGTACGCAATCAGCCCCGCCGCCACCGCCGAGCGTGCGCCCAGCCAGCGCGGGATATGCGCCACGCCGATGCGGATCTCGGGCGCCTGCGCCAGCCGCGCGAAGCGGCCCTCGCCGAACACCGTCAGCAGCGCCGTGCGGTACATGCCGTAGTGGGGAAACACGCGCTCGCCGCGCAGCAGGTTGCCCCAATGGGCGTTGCGGGTGTTTTGGTGCAAGGCTTCGCCGTAGTAATCCATCAGCTCGGCCGAATTCCATGCATGCAGCATGCACGCCGTCGACGCGCCGGCCGAGATGCCGGCAATCACGCGCGGCGCCAGGCCCAGTTCGGGCTGCACGACGTCCCACCAGCCGGCCTGCCACCAGCAGCGATTGCCGCCGCCGGCAAAGACCATCTGATCGAACACCGGCGCGCTCATGCCGAGGCCCCGCTGCGGGCGGCCGCTGCGGCTGCCGGCTCCAGCCGCAGCGACGGCGCATATTTGAGGGTGTCGATGCAGGCGTCCAGCAGGCGCTCGCGCTTGGTGGCGAGGCTCGAGGCGTCCGGGTAGAACAGGTAATCGCCCATGATGCCGTTGAATGTCGCATGAAAATGCGCCACGGCCAGCGGGATGTCGAGGTCGGCCGGCAACTGCCCGCGCCGCGCCGCCTGCTCGATGATGCTCGTCAGATGGGCCATGCCTTCCTCAAACGATTCCTGCTGGCGCTTGAGGATGGGGCTTGTGTCTTCCACGAACTCGCACTTGTTGAACATGATCTCGAAGACCTTGCGCCAGTGCGCGTCTTCCACGAGTTGCCGCAGCAGGAAGTTGCCCACGGTGCGCAGTTCACCCAGCGGGTCATCGGCCTCCACGCCAAGTGGGGTACACATGGTCTCCATCGGCAGCTTCACGCGCTCGCACATGGCGGCGAAGACGTCGGTTTTGTTACGGAAGTGCCAATAGATGGCGCCGCGCGTCACGCCCGCGGCCTGCGCGATATCCGACAGCGATGTGCGTGCCACGCCGCGCGCATAGAACACGTCTTCCGCCGCATCCAGGATGCGGTTACGTGTTTCCAGGGCTTCTTCCTTTGTTCGTCTGACCATGATCTTCCAGAGGAACGCCGCGGTATCTCGTCCGGCGTTCTTTCGATTGGCTTTGTGCAATGCACAATTCCAGGCAACGCACCATTGCGCCCCGCACAACGCGGCAGCAGGTCCGTTGGCTGACAATGCTTGTCGCAGCGCGGTATGCGCAGCCTGTTCGCTTGATCGCCGTCATTGCTACGAACCCCGGAAACGTGTCAACGGAGTCCCTATTCGTCGAGGGCGAGACTTACATACATACGCGAACGTATCTATAATAGCGCGCACTCCGTCGCTTGCCCATGGCCGTATGCGCCACATTCATGCGGGCAAGCGGCCCGGGCCCGACTTCGTCTCTTGTCGGTCAGCGGGCTGGAGATCGACTGCCGATCGCTCCCGCGTCTTAGCATTCTGGTCCGAGTTGTTGCGAGTTCGTCGCAAAGGCCATATCGCATGCCGCGAGATGCAGCTAGCATCGGACGTTTTCGTTTTGTGTTTTTTGGTTTCGCTGACGGCTTGCCGGCGTCGCACTCGTTTGCGCGGCGTTGCGGCACCCGGCATTCCGCTTATCGCCACATGGGGTCATCTATGACGAACACCCGCCGTTATCACCAACTCGCTGCCGCCGCATTCATGGTGGTGGCACTTGCAGCCTGCGGCAACAAGCAGGCACAAGGGCCGGGCGGCGCCGGCATACCTCCGACCGAAGTCGGCGTTGTGACCGTGCAGCCGCACTCCGTTGGCCTGACCAGCGAGTTGCCGGGCCGCCTGGAGGCCACGCGTGTGGCACAGGTGCGCGCACGGGTCGCGGGCATCGTGCTCAAGCGCACCTACGCTGAAGGCAGCGACGTGAAGGCCGGCCAGCAGTTGTTCCAGATCGATCCGGCGCAGTATCAGGCGTCGCTGGACAGCGCCAAGGCACAGCTTGCGCGTTCGGAAGCCACGCAAACGCAGGCGCAGTTGAAGGCTGAGCGCTACAAGCCGCTGGTTGCCACCAACGCCATCAGCAAGCAGGACTACGACGACGCCACTGCCGCCGCCAAGCAAGCCACCGCTGACGTGGCCGCCGCCCGCGCTGCCGTCGAAACCGCCAAGTTGAACCTCGGCTATGCCAGCGTGACTTCGCCCATCTCCGGCCGTGCCGGTCTGGCGCAGGTCACCGAAGGCGCGCTCGTCGGCCAGGGCGAGGCGACGCTGCTGACGACCGTGCAGCAGATCGATCCGATCTATCTGACCTTCACGCAGTCGAGCACCGAAGTGATGCGTCTGCAGCAGGCGCTCAAGGACGGCAAGCTGGCCAAGGCCGGTGGCGATGCGGCCAAAGTTACGCTCGTGACGGAAGACGGCCGTGCCTATGCCCAATCGGGCAAGCTCTACTTCTCGGACCTGACGGTGGATCCGGCCACGGGCACGATCACGCTGCGCGCGATCGTTCCGAACGCCGACCGCACGCTGCTGCCGGGCATGTACGTGCGTGCCCGTCTGGAGCAGGCCGTGGACGAGCAGGCGATCACGGTGCCGCAACAAGCCGTGACGCGCAGCCCGGACGGCGCCTCCGTCATGGTGGTCGACGAGAAGGGCATGGCAGCCGTGCGCCAGGTCCAGGCCGACCGCTCGACCGGTACCGAATGGATCGTCTCCAGCGGCCTGAAGGCGGGCGACAAGGTGATCGTCGACGGCCTGCAGAAGGTTCGTCCGGGCGCACCGGTCAAGGCCGTGCCGTGGCAGCCGATGCAGGCAGGCCAGGGCAAGGCCCCGCAAGGTCAGGGCGGCCAGGGTAGCGGCGCGGCACCCGCACCGGCAGCCAGCGCCCCTGCTGCAAGCACTCCCGCTGCCAGCGCACCGGCAGCCAAGCAGTAAAACAAGGAGCCATCGCATGGCAAAGTTTTTTATCGATCGCCCGGTCTTTGCCTGGGTGCTCGCGCTGTTCATCATCCTTGCTGGGGCGATTTCGATCACCCAGCTGCCGATCTCGCAGTACCCGACCATTGCGCCGCCGTCCGTCATCATCACGGCAACGTATCCGGGTGCAAATGCGAAGACGCTGGACGAATCCGTCACCAGCATCATCGAGCAGGAAATGAACGGTGCGGACGGCCTGCTCTATATGGAGTCGGTCAGCCAGGGCGGTAACGGCCAGGCGCAGATCACCGTGACGTTCAAGGCCGGTACCGATCCGGCGCTGGCGCAGGTGGACGTGCAGAACCGCCTGAAGCGCGTGGAAGCGCGTTTGCCGTCTGCGGTGACGCAGCAGGGCGTGCAGGTCGACAAGGCCCGCTCGAACTTCCTGCTGTTCGCCACGCTGGCATCCACCGACGGCAAGATGGATCCGGTGGCGCTGGGCGACTACATCTCGCGCAACGTGCTGAACGAAATCAAGCGCGTGCCGGGCGTCGGTCAGGCGGTGCTGTTCGGTACGGAGCGCGCGATGCGCGTCTGGATCGATCCGGCCAAGCTGGTCGGCTACAAGCTGACCCCGACGGACGTCTACAACGCCATCCGTGCGCAGAACGCGCTGGTCTCGGCCGGTACGATCGGCGATCTGCCGTCCGTCTCCGACCAACCGCTCGCGGCGACGGTCGTGGTGGAAGGCCAGCTCACGACCACCGAGCAGTTCGGCAACATCGTGCTGGTCGCCAAGCCGGACGGCTCACTCGTGCGCGTGAAGGACGTTGCGCGCCTGGAACTGGGCGGCCAGACCTACTCGACGTCTGCGCGGATCAACGGCCAGCCGATTTCGGCCATTGGTGTGCAGCTCTCGCCCACGGGTAACGCGCTGGGCACCGCGAAGGCCGTGAAGGCCAAGCTGGAAGAGCTCTCGAAGTACTTCCCGGCCGGCGTGGAATACAAGGTGCCGTACGACACCTCGAAGTTCGTCCAGATCTCAATCGAAGAAGTGGTCAAGACGCTGTTCGAGGCCATGGTGCTGGTGTTCCTGGTGATGCTGCTGTTCCTGCAGAACATCCGCTACACGCTGGTGCCGTCGATCGTGGTGCCGATCTCGCTGCTGGGCGCGTTTGCCGTCATGAACGCGATGGGTTTCTCCATCAACGTGCTGACGATGTTCGGCCTCGTGCTGGCGATCGGTATTCTCGTTGACGATGCCATCGTGGTGGTGGAAAACGTCGAGCGGATCATGGCCGAAGAAGGCCTGCCCCCGCGCGAAGCGACCCGCAAGGCCATGGGCCAGATCACAGGCGCCATCATCGGTATTACGCTGGTGCTGATGGCCGTGTTCATCCCGATGGCGTTCTTCTCGGGCTCGGTGGGCGCGATCTATCGTCAGTTCTCGCTGTCGATGGTGTCGTCGATCTTCTTCTCGGCACTCATGGCGCTGACGCTCACGCCGGCACTGTGCTCGACGCTGCTCAAGCCGATCGAGAAGGGTTCGCACCACGAGAAGAAAGGCTTCTTCGGCTGGTTCAACCGCATGTTCAGCACCACCACGAACCGCTATCAGAGCTTCGTGGAACGCATCCTGAAGAAGACCTTCCGCTACATGGTCATCTATGTTGCACTGATCGCGGCGGTGGTGTTCCTGTTCCTGCGCCTGCCGTCTTCGTTCCTGCCGACCGAAGACCAGGGCTACATCGTGACCAACATCCAGTTGCCGCCGGGGGCATCGGCCAACCGCACGTTGGAAGTGATCAAGCAGGTCGAGAACTACTACAAGCAGGAAAAGGCGGTCGAGAACATCGTGGCCGTGCAGGGCTTCAGCTTCTCGGGTAACGGCCCGAACGCCGGTATCGTCTTCACCCCGTTCAAGGACTGGAGCGAGCGCAAGGGCAAGGACCAAACCGCTGATGCCGTGGCCGGCCGTGCCTTTGGTGCGCTGTTCGGCGGCATTCGCGATGCGATTGTCTTCCCGCTGAACCCGCCGCCGATTCCGGAACTGGGTAACGCAACGGGCTTCACGTTCCGTCTGCAGGACCGCGCGGGCCTGGGCCACGACGCGCTGATGGCTGCTCGCAATCAGCTGATGGGGATGGCGGCGCAGGGCAAGATCATCACCGGCATGCGCCCGGAAGGTCTGGAAGATTCGCCGCAGTACCAGGTGGACATCGACCGCGAGAAGGCCAATGCGCTGGGCGTCTCGTTCACCGACATCAACGCCGTGCTGTCGACGGCGCTGGGTTCGGCGTACGCCAACGACTTCCCGAACTACGGTCGTCAGCAGCGTGTGATCGTGCAAGCGGACAAGATCAACCGCATGCAGCCCGAAGACATCATGAACCTGTACGTGCGCAACAGTCAGGGCAACATGGTCCCGATGTCGACGTTCGCGAAGGGCCATTGGATCGTCGGCCCGGTGCAGCTCGTGCGCTACAACGGCTATCCGGCTGTCCGCCTGTCGGGTGCAGCCGCGCCGGGTGCCAGCTCGGGTGACGCCATGGCCGAGATGGAGCGCCTGGCCGCCAAGCTGCCGGCCGGTATCGGCTACGAGTGGACGGGCCAGTCGCTGCAGGAAAAGGCTTCGGGCTCGCAGGCGCCGGCGCTGTATGCGCTGTCGCTGCTGGCGGTGTTCCTGGTGCTGGCCGCCCTGTATGAAAGCTGGTCGATCCCGGCGGCGGTGATTCTGGTGGTGCCGCTGGGTGTGCTTGGCGCACTGCTGGGCGTGACGCTGCGCGCAATGCCCGATGACGTGTACTTCAAGGTCGGCCTGATTGCGGTGGTGGGCCTGTCCGCCAAGAACGCAATTCTGATCATCGAGTTTGCGAAGGACTTGCAGGCGCAAGGCAAGGGCCTGATCGAGGCGACGCTCGAAGCCGTGCACCTGCGGTTCCGTCCGATCATCATGACGTCGTTCGCCTTCATCCTGGGTGTGCTGCCGTTGGCGATTGCCACGGGCGCCAGCTCCGCCAGCCAACGCGCCATCGGTACCGGCGTGATGGGCGGGATGTTCACCGCGACGGTGCTGGCCGTGGTGCTGGTGCCTGTGTTCTTCGTGGTGGTCCGCCGCGTCTTCAAGGGCAGCGAGCGTCAACGCCGTCTGGATGCCGCGCACCGTCCGCTGGACGAGGAAATCTGAACATGCAGAAAACGATGACCTTTCGAACCCCTGCGCTACTGCCGGCGCTCCTGCTGGCTGCCGGCGTGTTGTCCGGCTGCTCGCTGGCGCCCACCTATGAGCGCCCGGATGCTCCGATAACGAGCACGTATCCGCAGGCACCAGCGGGCTATGCCGTGCCGGCAGACTCCGCGAAGCCCGGCGAGAACGCGCCCCGCGCGACCGAACTGGGCTGGCGCGAGTTCTTCCCTGATGCGCGCCTGCAGAAGCTGATCGGCCTGGCGCTCGAGAACAACCGCGACCTGCGCGTGGCCATGCTCAACGTCGAGGCCGCGCGTGCGCAGTACCGCCTGCAGATCGCTGACCTGCTGCCGCCGGTCAATGCGTCTGCCACGTACACGCGCAGCCATACGCCGCCGTCGATCTCAACCACCGGCGGCGACATCTACACCAAGCAGTACCAGCTTGGCGTGGGCATCAGCAACTACCAGGTGAACCTGTTCAGCGTGGGCGACGTCACGTCGTCTGCGCGTGCGAGTTATCTCGCAACGGACGAAGGCCGGCGTGCCGCGCAGATCAGCCTGATCTCGCAGGTCGCCAAGGCTTACTTGAACGAGCGCGCGTACGCCGAGCAGCTTGAACTGGCCCAGCAGACCCTGAAGGGACGCGAGGACTACTACAAGCTGGCCAAGCAGCGTTTTGACGTAGGCGCCTCGTCGGCGCTGGATCTGCGCCAGACCGAGACGCTGGTGGAATCGGTGCGTGTGTCGGTGGCGCAGCTGACGCGCCAGTATGCCCAGGCGACCAACGCCCTCGTGCTGCTGGTGGGCGCCCCGCTGCCGGCCGATCTTCCTGCGCCGACCACGGTGTCGTCGGAGAAGATCGTGGCCGACATTCCGCCGGGTCTGCCGTCGGAGCTGCTGGAGCAACGCCCTGACATCCGCCAGGCCGAGCAGAAGCTGATTGCCGCCAACGCCAACATTGGCGTGGCGCGTGCGGCGTTCTTCCCGAGCATCGGGCTGACGTCCAACGTGGGCACGGCAAGCGGCGCGCTGCATGATCTGTTCAAGAGCGGAACGGGGTTTTGGTCGTTCGTGCCGAACCTGACGCTGCCGATCTTCAACTGGGGCACCAACATCTTCAATCTGGACTTGACGAAGACCAACCAGAAGATTGCGGTTGCCAATTACGAGAAGACGATCCAGACGGCCTTCCGCGAGGTGTCCGACGCCCTCGTGGCGCGCGGTACGCTGGAGGATCAGGTGGCAGCGCAGAAGCGCTTCCGCGATGCCACGGCCGATCGCCTGACGCTGTCTGACCAGCGCTATCGCAACGGCGTGTCGAGCTTCCTCGATGTGCTCGACGCGCAGCGCGATCTGTTCAGCGCCGACCAGACGCTGGTGCAGACGCGCCTAGCCCGCCTGACCAACGCCATCGATCTGTACACGGCGCTGGGCGGTGGCCTGCAGGAGCACAGCACCACTGTGGCCGCACAGCAGGCTCAGCCGACGGCTGCGCCAGGCGTTGCGCCCGCCACGCCCGACATGACGCCGCAGCAATCGAAGTAAGTTCGCGTCTGTTCGCTCCGAAGCCCGCCTTGTTCAGGCGGGCTTTTTTTGCCGGCGCCGTTTGTGCCGGCGGTGCGTTCGAGAAATTGAAGCAGGGCCACCTCTTCGCGTCGCAGGCCCTTGCGTGCCCGAACCGGGGGCAGGGCTTCCAGCTCGCCCGCCAGGAATGCGTCCACCACGGCCGGATGCACGTAGCACTTGCGGCAGACGGCCGGCGTGTTCCCCAGGCGTTGAGCGACTGCGGCAATGGCCTCCACCACTTGCCGGCGTGCCTCGGTGGCATTGGTCGCTGGTCGCCCGCGCAGCAGGTCCAGCGCCAGCACGCTGCCCGCCCATGTGCGGTAGTCTTT
>NZ_JAPNUG010000037.1:0-24792 GCF_036631435.1 Ralstonia sp. 1B3
GCTGTCGGCCGTAAAGAACTGCGCCTGCTGCGCAAAGGCGGGCGGCGCGCCCGGCGGCATGCCCGTCAACACGTACATGCCCGAAGACCACGTGGTCGAATCGCGCAGCACGTCCCAGCGCCAGCTGCCCAGGACGCAATCTGCTCCGCCACGCGCAGGTTGGCTTCGCTGCTGCGCAGTTCCTGCTCAATTGCAGAGCGCTGCGAAATGTCGGTCACCCCGCCGACCATGCGGACCGCGCGGCCGTTCTGATCACGATAAAGGCTCGCGCGAATTTCCACTGTGCGCGTGGCGCGGTTGGCGTCGATCACCCGGCAGACGTGCTGCCAGCTGTCACGGTCCGAATTCAGCACCGCGCGCAACTCGCGGGCGAAGGCATCGACGTCGTCCGGGTGTACAAACTGTTGGAAGGTCAGCGTGCGCGACGTGCCCCCACCTGCGCCATCGTCGTCCCCCGGACCCAGCAGCGCGTCGCTGCCAAGCAGCCGATGCAGGCTGGCGTTGGCCCAGGACTCGCCGGTCGCGATATCCCAGTCGAAGATCCAGTCGTTGGTGGCACGCGCCACGCGCTGGAAGCGTTCGGTCAGGCGGTGGACGGTGGCGTCGTGGCGCTGGATGGCGGCGCGCATTTCGTTGAAGGTGCGCTCAAGCAGCGAGAGTTCGTCGCGCGAGGCACCGTGCTCCGGCACGCGCGCAGAATCGCCCGTGGCGTAGTGGCGTGCGGCGTCGACGAGCGCGTCGATGCGCGGCATGACCATCCGGCGCAGCGCCAACTGGATCAGTGCGAGCAGCATCACGACCATCAGGACGATGGCGCCCCCGCCGGCCAGCGTCACGTTGCGCTGCTGACGAACGATGTCGGTGGCGTCCACGCCCCGCACGATCCGCAAATGCCCGCCGGCAGCATGCGGCACCACCATGGCGGCGTAGGCGCGGCGTACGCCGTCGGTGTCGTCCACCAGCAGCGGCTCGCCCGGCTGCTGCCCGGCTGTAGCCAGCAACGGCCCCTGCACCACGGCCGGCACTTGCGCAGCGCGCAAGGTGCCCTGCTTTGACAGCACGTTGCCGTCGGCATCCACCAGATAGACCGGCGCTTCCGGCATGCCATCCACGGCTGCCGCAATCAATGCGCTCTGCCGCACGGCCGCATACGCCACACCGCGGATGGCGCCGTCGCTGCCTGCCATCGGCCGCGCCAAAATCAGTACCGCCTGGCTGGAGGCGCGCCCGGTCACGAACGTCGACAAGGAAGGCTGGCCTGTCGCCAGGATCTCGTTGAGGTACGGCCGGTCCGACAGATCGACGCCGAGCTTCGCCGTGTCGGGCGTACATACCAGCTTGCGGTGGGCGTCGATGATGCCGAGGTTCGCGAGTTCAGTCTGGTTATGGAAGACGCGATTGACGAAGCTGCTGCACTCTTGCTGCTCCATGCGCAGCGCAGAATCGTCGGCAAGCAGCACCGAGAGAAGCGTATTGGCGTTGGAGAGCACCATGCCGACGCGCGCGGCTGCGGCCTCGGTTTCATGGGTCAGATGCTGGGCAAGGTGATCATTGAGCCGGTCACGGTAGAGCGCCACACCAGCAATCGCCACGACGATGGCCGGCAAGGCGGCCACCGCGGCCAGGGCGAGCAAGCGGCCGCGCAGCGTGGTGGGAAAGAAAGCGTGCTTCGGCACTTGAATGACCGGTAGAGCCTTATGTGGAGAGCGGATGCACTCTGCGGTTGCACGATGCGCGGCTCAAGGACCATCCCTCGGCGCACGATGCAGTTGCGGCATCGTGCCGGCTGACGGCTGACGCAGTGCGCAAGCATTTTGCTTGCAATTCCTATCACACGCAACTTGTGGATAGCCTGTAGTGGGCCCGGCCGCAAATCGGCGCGGCAGGCGGCATGAGGGGCGCCGGGAGCGTCGGTGATATGGCGCCCGGGGCATCGTTGCCGCTGCCCGATCGACGGCACTGCAAGCTCGTGGCCACGGAGGCGGCACCCTGAGCGAAGGCCGCCCGCAGAGGGCGCGCGCCCATAGAAAAAGCCACCGGATAGCGGTATCCGGTGGCTTCAAGAATACGCTTTGAACGGGGAAGTTCAGCGCAGTTGAAGAATAGGCAATGGTCCCCGGTCAGGCCAATACCCAGGATAGGGTAATTTGGGAAAAACCCTGCATGGGCAGCGAATTTGGCCGCCGACACCGTCTGCGTGTGCGTTCCGCACAACGCCCCGCTCCGCAACACCCCGTCCTCCGAAATATCCATCCTAGCGACCCGGTGCCGCAGTCCGTCACACGGGATGTTGCGTTATAATGAAAACGATTCGCATTTAGCTTCCTTGCCTTACCACGTCACGTTAACGATCACGCACGATGCGGCTTTCCGAGCTTTCCCGCCGGGCGACGGCGGTGGTGGATCACGTTGAAGACCGTGAACCCGCCGATCCCATCAGCCAACGCCTGCGCGAACTCGGGTTCGTAACGGGCGAAGAGGTGCGCGTGGTGGCCGTCGGACCGTTCGGCGGCGATCCGCTCGTCGTGCAAGTGGGCTTTACCCGCTTTGCACTGCGCCGCCAGGCTGCCCGCGTGCGCGTGCGCGCCGAACCGGCCACGCAACCCGCCACCGCCATCACCGCGCCCGAAACGGCCCCGCCCGCAAAGGTGCGCGAGGCGGCATAGCCTGCCTCCCACTGCCGCAGCTTTACGGCTCCGCTTATCCGGCTTCATGCAGATGCACGCTTCTTCCTCCTCCGCTTCCACCCCCGCATTGCGCGTTGCCCTGGTGGGCAACCCCAACTGCGGCAAGACCGCGCTGTTCAACCTGCTGACGGGCAGCCGCCAGAAGGTCGCCAACTATGCGGGCGTGACGGTCGAGCGCAAGGAAGGCCGCTTTACCGCCCCGTCGGGCCGCCATGTGCAGATTCTGGATCTGCCCGGCGCCTACAGCCTGGTCGCCACCAGCCCGGACGAGGCCATCACGCGCGATATCTGCCTTGGCACGTTCCGCGGCGAGTCGCGCCCCGACATGCTGATCTGCGTGGTCGACGCCACCAACCTCCGGCTGCACCTGCGCTTCGTGCTGGAACTGCAACGCCTGGGCTTGCCGATGGTGCTGGCGCTGAACATGGTGGACGCGGCCGAGCGCCGCGGCATTCGCATCGACCGCGCCAAGCTGGAAACCGCCCTGGGCATGCCGGTGGTGCAGACCGTGGCCATCAAACGGAATGGCGCGGCCGACCTTGTCGCGCATATCGATCACGAACAACTGCCGGCGGTGCCGGTCGGGCTACCCGCCGATGCGGATCCGCACGTCGAAGTGAAGCGCCTGCTCGATGCCGCCGTGACCATGCCGCGCAGCACGGCCGAGCTGGACGACCGGCTCGACCGCATCGTCCTGCACCCGATGCTGGGCCTGATGCTGCTGGCCGTGCTGATGTTCTTCATGTTCCAGGCGGTGTTCTCGTGGGCGCAGCCGCTCATGGACGGCATCCAGGGTGCCGTGGAAGCCGTGGGCGTGTGGGTCGGCAATGTCATGCCCGACGGCATGCTCAAGAGCCTGCTGGTCAACGGCATCATCGCCGGCACGGGCAGCGTGCTGGTGTTCCTGCCGCAGATCCTGATCCTGTTCCTTTTCATCCTGTCGCTGGAAGAATCGGGTTATTTGCCGCGCGCGGCCTTCCTGCTCGACCGGTTGATGGCAGGCGCGGGGTTGTCGGGGCGCTCGTTCATTCCGCTGCTGTCGAGCTTTGCGTGCGCGATTCCCGGCGTGATGGCCACGCGGACGATTCAGGACCCGCGCGACCGGCTGGTGACGATTCTCGTTGCACCGCTGATGACCTGCTCGGCGCGGCTGCCCGTGTATGCGCTGCTGATCGGCGCGTTCATCCCGGTGCGGCAGGTGTGGGGACTCTTCAATCTGCAGGGCCTGGTGTTGTTCGGGCTGTACATGGCGGGCATCGTGTCGGCGCTGATCGTCGCTTACGTACTGAAGTACCTGAAGCGCGATCGCAACGAGCACCCGCTCATCCTCGAATTGCCGTCGTACCGTCTGCCCAGCGTGCGCAACCTGATCGTGGGCCTCGTCGAGCGGGCACGCATTTTCCTGCGCCGCATCGGCACGGTCATCCTCAAGATGATGGTGGTGCTGTGGTTCCTCTCGACGTTCCCGGCGCCGCCGGCCAACGCCACGCTGCCGGCCATCGATTACAGCTTTGCGGGGATGATCGGCCGTGCGCTTGAAGTCGTGTTCGCCCCGATCGGCTTCACATGGCAGATGTGTATTGCGCTGATTCCCGGCATGGCGGCACGTGAGGTGGCCGTGGGCGCGCTGGCGACGGTGTACTCGCTGTCGGCCACGCATGAAGATGCGGCTGCGCAGCTGGCGCCGATCATCTCGCAGCAATGGTCGCTGGCCACGGCATTGGCCTTCCTGGCGTGGTACGTCTACGCGCCGCAATGCATCTCGACGCTGGCCACCATCCGCCGCGAGACCAACTCGTGGAAGGTCATGGCGGGCACCGCCGGCTACCTTTTCGCGCTGGCCTATCTGGCCGCTTTCGCCACCTACCAGATCGCACGGGTGCTGACATGAGCGTGTACCACGTTGTCGAAACCGGCGTTGTCGCCACCGTCGTGGCATTGAGCGCATTGTCGCTGACCGGCCGCTATGCGCCGACGATGCGCGCCCGCACGGCGGCGCGCGTGGCAGGCTGGTGTGATCGGCCGTCGCGGCCGGGCTGGATGCGCGCCTTCGGGCAGCGCTTGCTCACGCCAGGGGAGTCGCCTTCCTGCCACTCCGATCCGCTGTCGGGCAGTGCATGCGGCAGCGGTTGCAGCGGCTGCGCCTCGGGTGAATCGGCATCCGCCGCGCCGGTCGAACGGCCGATCCACTTCGTGCGACGCAAATAACGGCCGACGCAACCTCACAACACCTACGGGCTCGCATCACGCGGGCCCGTTTTGTTTTATAGCGCAGGCGTAGACTGGTCCAAACCTGAACGGGGGACGCGTCATGACCGAAGAGCTGCTGGTCCAGTTGATTGCGGAAGTCGAGAAGGAAGACCCGGTGGATTTCGCCAACCTGCCCTTCGACGAGCAGATGTTGCGAGACCTGGTCTGCAAGCTGGTGTCGCGCCAGCTGACGCAAATGGAGAACGCCCACTTCAGCCAGGACGAAGTGATCGTCTCGCTCACCGCGAGCATCGCCAAGCTGGTCCTCGAAAATCTCGTGCTGAATGCGCGCCTGCTGGCACAGCAGGGGCACGGCGAAAGCGCACGCGCGCTGCTGGAGCGGATCTCCCGCCAGGCGAAGGATAAGCGCCGCGATTACGGCGCCGGCACCACGTTGTACTGCGTGCGGGCCCGCGTCAGCAGGCGCTTGGCGACGGAGAGGCCGCGAATGGCGGCGGCATCGTCGTCCACGGGAAAATCAAACTCGGCGCTCCAATTGCAGCCGGTGTGATCAGGGCGGTGAATGCACATCGCGCGCAGTTGGCACTGTGCGCATTCCGGGTGTTGCTGGACGCAGCGGGCCAGCAAGGTCTTGAGTTCATCTTCGGACTTCAGACGGCGTTGCATCGGCATCTCCTGAATAACAGGGAGTTGGAACCCCGAGCGCGCGGTGAGTTTCGCCATGATCCCGTCGATACTGTTTCAGCAAGTTACCGGGTCACATCACGCATTCAACCCAATCGCGCCGGACACGCCCGCACTTGCCTGACACGCAGGGCAGACGCCGTAGAGCGCAAGCGCGTGATCGCGCAGCACGAAGCCGCGCTCGTTGGCCACACGCTCCTGCCGCGACTCGATGGCGTCGTCGTGAAACTCCTCCACGCGGCCGCACGTCAGGCAGATCAGGTGATCGTGATGCGCGCCCTCGTTCAGCTCATACACCGCATGGCCGGCCTCGAATGCATGGCGCAGCAGCACGCCGGCATCCACCAGCTGATTGAGCACGCGATAGACCGTGGAGATGCCGATGTCGAGTTCCGACGTGAGCAACTGGCGGTACACATCTTCCGCGCTCAGGTGGCGGCCGTGTTCCGTACCGGCGGTGAGGATTTCCAGAATCTTGACGCGCGGCGACGTGGCTTTGAGCCCCGCCCGGCGCAGGTCGGTCGAGTTTGGCATGGCGTTCGTTGGGGCGAGATTTGGGTACAGCAGGCGGGGCGCTACAGCGGGCGAGAACCCAAAACGGCAACGTCGCACGCATGCACGCCGGGTCGCTGAGTTCTTAAAAAAAACGGCATGGCTGGCGGCCCGGAAAGTCGCAGTCGGGAAAGCGGGGTCTGAGTGCTTTCCCGACTGTCGGGCGGCTTGCTACTGCCAAACGCTCTGTGTGTCAGAGCGGTCCCCACAAAAGATCGGTTGCCGGGCGCCGGCCCATGAAGCAGCAGGCGCGCAGCGAAATTCGGTTCGATGCGCCGTGCCCTGGAGGATGTGCCCTGGGAGCAGATCCATCGGCTGCAGCGCTGTCGATGGACACACTATAAATGCGAATGATTCGCATTACAAGCGTTTTCTTTACGAACTGTGGAAGGCCCCTCCTGTGGCGTGGTCACCCGCGCAGGGCGCGCGTTACACCGGCCCGATCGCGCGGGCGTAGCCGCTGGGCGCAAAGCGCAACGTCGTCACCATCGACGCGACCACGATGGCAATCAGCAGCGCCCAGGGCAGCTGGAAACCGCCCGTCAGCTCGCGCAGCCAGCCGACTGCGTAGGGAATGATTCCCGTGATGATGAAGCCGATGCCTTGCACGAACGCTGCGAGGTAACCGGCAGCGCGTGCGTCGGGCAGGTGGTCCAGCGTGAGCGTCAGGCACAGCGAGAACATCGAGCCGAGCCCACCGCCAATGAGGGCGACCCACAGCGTGGTGCCGGTTTGCGGCGCGAGCAGCAAGCCGACCATGCCGATGAGCTGCAAGGCCAGCACGACCACCAACCACGGGCGCCGGTCGGGCCAGGGGCGCGCAAGCAGCGGTGCAGCCAATGCGCCAATCACCTGGAAGATCGTCATCAGGCCGATCAGGCTGCCTGCGTCCTGCGCGCTCCAGCCGAGTTGACGATAGAACATCGGCAGCCACGCGATCATGCTGGTGTAGCCGCCGTTGGCCGCGCCAAAGTAAATGGCCAGCAGCCATGCGCGCCGGTTGCCGAAGAAATTGAGCACAGGGCCGCGCTGCGCCGGTGCGGCGGCTTCACGCGGGCGGGCCGTCGCCCACAACACGAGGGCCACCAACGCCGGCAGCGCCCACACGCCGAGACCGACATGCCAATCTGCGATGTGTGTAATGCGCGGGCTGAGCGTCGCCGCGATGCCGCCGCCGGCCATCAGCGAGGCGGAATACAAACCCAGCGCCATCGGCACACGCTGCGGAAACCATCGCTTGACGAGGCCGGGCACCAGCGCCTGGACAATCGCCACGCCCGTGCCGGCCAGCGCGGCGCTTGCGATCAGGGCCGCGCCCTGCCCGGCCCACAGTCGCCACAGGCACGCGCCCGCAATGGCCAGCAGGCTGCATGCCACGCCGCGATGCTCAGGCAGCCAGCGCGCAAGCCACGGCAGGAACAGGGCGACGCTGCCCATGCACAGCACGGGAATCACGGTCAGCAGCGAAGCGCCCTGCAAGCCGAGCCCGGTGCCCGCGCGAATTTCAGCCAGCAGCGGCCCGATGGTCGTGAGGATCGGCCGCAGGTTCATGCCAAGCGCAACCACGACCACCACGCCGAGCCAACCGGCATCAGCGCGCATCGACGGGGCTGCGGCTTGAGGTGACGCGCCGGCGGCGGTGCCCTGTGCGGCCACGTCGCTCACGCTTGATGTGCCTGCCATGCTTCGTAGAGGCCCTGCTCGCCTGTCGGCCGGCACGAACGCAGTTGCAACTCGCCGCACTCCGGTGCTCCGCGCATCTCGGCATACAGGGCAGCGGTCGACATGCCGAAGGGCTCGCCATCTTCGTTCGAATACGCGAAGTACGCCGTGCGAATGCCGCAGCGGTGCATCGCGGCAAAGCACATCGGGCACGGATGGCCGCTCGCGTACATCACCGCGCCCCGCAAGTCCGGCGTGGCCAACGCACGGCTTGCCTCGCGGATCGCCTGCATTTCGGCATGGGCGGTCGGGTCGTGGGTGGCGCGCACCTCGTTCACGGCACGGGCAACGATCTTGCCGTCGCGCACGAGCACCGCGCCAAACGGCAGCCCACCGGCGTTGACGTTGCCGCGCGCCAGCTCCACCGCCTCACGCATGTACTGCTCATCGGACATCGGGGGTTCTCCACAGACGAAATTGCGGGTCGATTATGGTTGCGCCCCTAAACATGTTCAAATTAAATAGTGAAATGATCTTCAGTGGATTTTCAAATGATTGATCTCGTCTTGCTGCGCAGCTTTGTCACGGTGGTGGATACGGGCAACTTCACGCGGGCGGCGGAGCATCTGCATCTCACGCAGTCGACGGTCAGCCAGCAGATCCTGCGGCTCGAGCAGCAGTTGGACTGTCGCCTCCTGGACCGCAGCCAGCGCCAGGTGCTGCCGACCGAAGAAGGCGATCGCCTGCTCGGCTACGCCCGCCGCCTGCTGCGTCTGGCCAACGAAGCGAGCGAGGCGCTCAGCCCCGAGCACACTGGGGGCGTGCTGCGGCTGGGCGTGCCCGAGGACCTCGGCAGCGGCGCGCTGATGCCGCTCATCGCGAGCTTTGCGCGCGAGCGCCCGCGGCTGCGGCTGGAAGTGGAAAGCGGCCTCTCTCACCACCTCCTGCGTCTGTATCGCAATGGCGATCTCGACATGCTGCTCGTCAAGCAATGGGGCACTGACAGCGACTGCCATGCACGCTGGGCTGAGCCGGTCTGCTGGATCGACAGCGCCGAGCGGCCGCACGCTGCCGCTCGGGCCATCGCAACCGTCCTTGCCGCTGGTGGTGTTTCCGGTGGGCGCGCTCTATCGGCAGGAGATGCTGCATGCGCTGGAATCGATCGGCCAGCCGTGGCGCATCACGTATTCGAGCCCGAGCCTGGCGAGCCTGTGTGCTGCCGTCAGCGCGGGGCTGGGCGTGAGCCTGCTGCCGGCCAGCACCGTGCAGGCCGGGCATCGCGTGCTCGGCGCTGCGGATGGTTTTCCGGAGATCGGCGGGCTGGAACTGGCGCTGTTTGCACGACCGGATCTCGACAGCGCGGGGCGTGCGCTGCGCGATCGTCTTGTCGAGATGTGCGCGGCGCGTGCGCAGGCGCTGCAGTCGGCTGCCGGCTGAACGCCGAGGCACCAAAGAAAAAGCCGGACCCGCTTGTCGCGAAGTCCGGCTTGGTACGGATACGGCTCAGTTCAGCTTCAGGCAGCTTCGGCCAGCGGCACGCGGATCAGATGATCGAACGCCGACAGTGCGGCCTTCGCGCCATCGCCGGTGGCGATGATGATCTGCTTGTACGGCGTCGTGGTCGCATCGCCTGCGGCAAACACGCCTTCCGCGCTGGTCTGGCCGCGTGCATCGACGACGATCTCGCCAAAGCGATTGCGCTCGACCGCACCGTCCAGCCATTCGGTGTTGGGCACCAGGCCGATCTGCACGAACACGCCTTCCAGCGCGACAGTGTGCTCAACGCCATCGACGCGGCTCTTGTAGCGCAGGCCATTGACCTTCTGGCCGTCACCGGTGATCTCGGTGGTCTGCGCGTTGGTGACGATCGTCGCATTCGGCAGGCTTTGCAGCTTGCGCACCAGCACGGCATCGGCCTTCAGCTCGCTGGCGAATTCCAGCAGCGTGACGTGGTTCACCAGGCCGGCCAGGTCGATGGCCGCTTCCACGCCCGAGTTGCCGCCGCCGATGACGGCCACGCGCTTGCCCTTGAACAGCGGGCCATCGCAGTGCGGGCAGTACGCCACGCCCTTGTTCTTGTACTCCTGCTCACCCGGCACGTTGACGTTGCGCCAGCGCGCGCCGGTCGACAGGATGACCGAGCGGCCCTTGAGCACCGCGCCGTTGGCCAGCGTCACCTCGGCAAAACCGCCCGGCTTGTCTGCCGGCGTGAGCTTGACCGCGCGCTGCGTGTTCATGATGTCGACGTCGTACTGGCGCACGTGCTGCTCCAGCGCGGCGGCAAACTTCGGCCCTTCGGTCTCCTGCACGGAGATGAAGTTCTCGATGCCCAGCGTGTCGAGCACCTGGCCGCCAAAACGCTCGGCCACCACGCCGGTGCGCACGCCCTTGCGGGCCGCGTACACGGCAGCCGCCGCGCCGGCCGGGCCACCACCGACGATCAGCACATCGAACGCTTCCTTGGCGGCCAGCTTTTCAGCGTCACGCGCGGCAGCGCCGGTGTCGATCTTGGCGAGAATTTCTTCCACGCCCATGCGGCCCGTGCCGAACGTCTCGCCGTTCAGGAACACGGTCGGCACGGCCATGATCTGGCGTGCCTCGATTTCGCCCTGATACAGCGCGCCGTCGATGGCGACGTGCTGG
The DNA here is from genome assembly GCF_036631435.1 of Ralstonia sp. 1B3. Taxonomy (NCBI): domain Bacteria; kingdom Pseudomonadati; phylum Pseudomonadota; class Betaproteobacteria; order Burkholderiales; family Burkholderiaceae; genus Ralstonia; species Ralstonia sp. 1B3. Next base: position 10,440 of record NZ_JAPNUG010000037.1, read on the forward strand.
ATGCGCGGGTTGATCACGGACATCACGTTCAGCGCCTGGACCACGTCCGGGCAGTTCTGGCACGTGAGCGACATGTAGGTCTCGAAGCGGAAATCCCCTTCGATATTGCGAATCTGCTCGATGACGTCGGCTTCGAGCTTGGGCGCATAGCCTCCCACTTGCAGCAGTGCCAGCACGAGCGAGGTGAACTCGTGGCCAGTCGGGATGGCGGCAAAACGCACGCTCACATCGGCGCCGGTGCGGCGGATCAGGAACGACGGTGCGCGCTCGGCGGCATCGCGTTGCTCGGTCAGCACGATCATGCTGGACTGCTCGGCCACGTCGCGCAGCAGGTCCATCATGTCGCGGGAGCCCTCGCTGTCATCGACGTTGGCGACCAGCTCAATGGGCTGCACGAGGCGTTCGAGGTAGGCCTTCAGTTGGGCCTTGACATCAGCATCCAGCATGACGACTTCCTTTATTCGTTTTGATTCAGTGACAGGGCGCGGCACATGCCTGCGCCCTTGGCCGGCAGAGCCGGCCGTTTTTCTCGCTGCATTTCTGCAGCAACAGCCTTGACTACTTAGATCTTGCCGACCAGGTCCAGCGACGGCTTGATGGTCTTCGCGCCTTCGTTCCACTTGGCCGGGCACACGTTGCCCGGGTTGTTGGCGACGAACTGGGCAGCCTTGAGCTTGCGCAGGGTTTCCTTCACGTCACGGGCGATGGCGTTGTCGTGCACTTCCATCGTCTTGATCACGCCTTGCGGGTCGATCACGAACGTGCCGCGCAGTGCCAGGCCTTCTTCCGGAATGTGCACGCCGAATGCGTTGGTCAGCGCGTGCGTCGGGTCACCCACCAGCGGGAACTGAGCCTTGCCCACGGCCGGCGACGTTTCGTGCCACACCTTGTGCGAGAAGTGCGTGTCGGTCGTGACGATGTAGACCTCGGCGCCAGCCTTCTGGAATTCAGCGTAGTTGTCCGCTGCGTCTTCCACTTCGGTCGGGCAGTTGAAGGTGAATGCGGCCGGCATGAAGATCAGCACGGACCACTTGCCCTTGAGCGACTCATCCGTGACTTCGATGAACTTGCCGTTGTGGAACGCTTGGGCCTTGAACGGTTGGACTTGAGTATTGATCAGCGACATAGTGGTTTTCGGTTGGGTTGCTTGGTTGACAACGGAGTGGATCGTATCGTCGATCAGTGCATTGCACAAGTTGATTGATATGATTTCGTCGATTGTTTTTTTCTATTACGCGGCCAGCTCGGCCTTCGGAGCCTGAACCGGCCCATCTCCCAACGTGCGCCCGCACGCATAGACGAAATTACACAGCGCACCCGCAGGTTGCACACGCTGCACGTGCCACTGCCGCGCGTACATCACGTACAGCCCAGGCCGCGCCAGCAAAGACCCCCTGCCTTGTCAGCGTCTGTCTGACTGGCATAGGTCTTGCGCGAGGAGGTCGATCGCAACCCCCTCCGCCATGCATCGGCGCCTCCGCTGTTGATCAGCTGGACGGCCCGGCAGGCGAATTCCCTCGGGAGCATGACCTTGTCGCTGAACGTTCTCTTCGTCGCTTCTGAAGCTGTGCCGCTGGCCAAGACCGGTGGGCTCGGAGATATGGTTGGAGCGTGCGCGAGCGCGCTTCGGCGCGCCGGCATGAAAGTCACGGTGATGCTGCCGGGCTATCCCGACGCCATCGCCCAGCTGCAGCACACGCACACGGTGTGCGAATGGACCGACCTGCCTGGCGGCCGCGCGCGCCTCTTGAGCGGCCGCATGGGCGCACAGGGCATTCCGGTCCTGCTGTTCGACGCACCGGCCCTATTCGCGCGGCCGGGCAACCCATACCTGGACGACCACGGCGAGCCGTACGAAGACAACGCGCTGCGCTTTGCGGCATTCAGCCAGGCGGCTGCGCGCGTGGCCGGGGGCGTGCCGGGCGTGCATCGCGCTGACATCGTGCAGGCGCACGACTGGCACGCGGGGCTGGTGCCGCTGTTCGTCAAGCGGGCGCAGGTGCCGGTGAAAACGGTGTTTACCGTCCATAACCTTGCGTTCCAGGGCAATTTCCCGATGCACGTGGTGCCGGACATTGGCGTGCCGCCCGATGCGGCGCACGAAGCCGAGTTCTGGGGCCAGTTCAGCTTCCTGAAGGCGGGCCTGCTGTGGGCCGATCGCATCACCACCGTGAGCCACGCCTATGCGCGCGAAATCCTGTCCGAAGCGGCAGGTTGCGGCATGCAGGAACTGCTGCGCGCACGCCAGCAAGACTTGGTCGCCATCCTCAACGGCATCGACAACGATGTGTGGAACCCCTCGAAGGATCCGCTTCTGCCGCAGCCGTTTGTTGCTTCCAACCTGAGCGGCAAGCAAACCGCCAAGCGCGTCCTGCAGCAACGCTTCGGCCTGCCGGAAGACCCGAAGGCGCCGCTCCTGGCCGTGGGCAGCCGCTTGACGCATCAGAAGATGGCTGACGTGACCTTGCAGGCGCTGCCGCAGCTGCTCGAATCCAACCCGCAATTGCAGGTGGCCGTGCTCGGCTGCGGTGAACACGCATACGAGACCGGCATGGCCGAACTGGCGGCGCGCTATCCGCGCCAGGTGGCCGCGAAGATCGGCTACACCGAGGCCTATGCGCACCTGCTGCACGCCGGCGCCGACATCCTGCTGCATGGCAGCCGCTTCGAGCCGTGTGGCCTGACGCCGCTCTATTCGATGCGCTACGGCACGGTGCCGATCGCCTCGCGCGTGGGCGGCCTGATGGACACGATCACCGACCATGGCTCGCCCGAAGCGGCGCTGCACGGGGCCACAGGTTTCCTGTTTGACGGCGACACCGCCGACGCCATGGTCGCCGCCGTGGAGCGTGCGCTGCATGTCTTCGCCCAGCCGCAGGCGTGGCGCATCCTGCAATACAACGGCATGACGACCGACTTCGGCTGGTCGCAGCCGGCCCGCGAATACATCGCGCTGTACCGCAACCTGGTACCTGCTGCCACACCCATGCCCGCCGTTGCGCTTGCGCAGACGCCGGCCGCAACCGACGCGCTGCACACGCCCCGCCCCGAACAACCTGTGCGTACGCCGGCGCGGCGACGCTCGACGGCGCTGTCCGACGAGATCCGGGCGCACGCGGTGGCGCGCGCAGCCAGTGCCGAAAAATCCGTGCCTGACCGCGCCTGACGCCCTGCCCCGCTTTCACGCATGCCCGAGACCAAGTCGCCCAAGCCCGCCTCTTCACGTAAAAACACGGCCGCACTGAAGGCGGCCAAGCCGCCCGGCAGCAACGCCAAATCGGTCACGAAGCCGGCCGCCACGCCCACCGCAGCCCCGCCGGCCGCCGTTGAGCCTGCGTATGCGCCCGCCATCTGCTACGTCCATCCATTGCAGCTGGGCAGGCTCGACCGGTGGGATGGCGTGCTCGATCGCATTGCCGCACTGGGTTTTGACCATGTGTTGATGGCGCCGCCGTTTGCCGTGGGTGCGGCCGGCAACGTCTTCGTCACGCGGGACCATGCGCAACTGCATGCAGCGCTGGGCGGCGGGCCGGCCGACGCCGCGCTCGGCACGCTGGCCGAAGCCTGCCGCGCGCGCGGGCTGACGTTGTTGCTCGACCTCGTGATCGACCGCGTTGCCGTCGACGCGCCGCTGCGTGCCGACCACCCCGACTGGTTCGCCAGCCACGCCGAAGACGGCGACGCGCTCGACCCGCGCCTGCCGCCGTCGCACCTCGAGGTGGCTTCGTTCCGCCACGACGACCCGCGCACCGCCGAGGCCATCCTCACGTGGTGGACGCAGCAGCTGCGCAACTGGGCCGCATTGGGCATCGGCGGATTCCGCTGCGAAGCGCCGGGCCGCTTGCCTGCCGAACGTTGGCGCACGCTGATCGCCGACGTGCGCAAGGAGGCCGATGCCGTCCGCTTCCTGGCGTGGACGCCCGGCATGGACGGCGCGGCCATCGACGCACTGGCAGGTGTCGGCTTTGACGCGACGTTTTCGTCGCTGCGCTGGTGGGATTTCCGCGCCGGCTGGATGGTGGAAGAACACGCGCGCCTCGTCGCCGTCGCACCGCCCATCGCCACGGTGGAAGCGCCGTTCGGCACGCGCTACGGCCAGGCATTCGGCGACGCGATGATCCGCGAACGCGCCTACCGCCGTCTCCTGCACGTGGCGGATACGCTCGATGCCGGCTGGCTGATGCCGCTGGGCTTCGAGCGCGGCGCACTGCTGCCGATGCTGGCCGAGCGCGGTGACCCGTCCGACCAGCAATGGATCGACGCGCACGCCGCATTCGACCTGAGCGATGCAGTGCGTGATGTGAATGCGACCATCCGCGCCGCACGCCAGACGAACACCGTCGCGCCGCACGCCGAACTGCGCATGCTGACCGGCCCCGACGCGCCGGCCACCGCCCTCTTGCGCGCCGATGGCCCGGACCTGCGCGCAGGCGATGCCGCCACGCTGACGGTCATCAATCCCGACCTCTACATGGGCGTGTCGGTGCACGCCGACCACTTCCTGCCCGGCGTGGCCGGCGGCTTTACACGCGGCGTGGCGCTCGATCTGCTGACGGAACCCGTCGGCAGTTGCGACGACACGCTGCGCGCCAATGCGCGTCCGTTGGCGGAGATCGATCTGCTGCCCGGCGACGTGCAGGTCTGGCGCGTCTTCCGCAATGCCCCGGTGCGCGCTCCTGCGGCCGCCAAGCCCGCCAAGAGCCCGCGCGCCAAGGCCGGCGAAGCGAAGGACCCTGTCAACGCAGCCATCGCCTCGCCGCGCATCGGTATCGAACAGGTGCAGCCCTCCGTTGAAGACGGACGCTTTGCCGTCAAGCGCCTGGTGGGCGACGACATCGTGGTCGAGGCCGACGTGCTGATGGACGGGCACGACAAATTGGCCGTCCACCTGCTGTGGCGCGCCCAGGATGAAGACGCGTGGCAGCACGTGCCGATGGTGGCCCTGGGCAACGATCGCTGGCGCGGCGCATTCCGGCCGGAACGCCTGGGGCGGCACGTGTACGCCGTTGCTGCGTGGCGCGATGCCTTCGGCACCTATCGGTCTGAGCTGGAGAAGAAGCACACGGCCGGCGTTGACGTGACGCTGGAGCTGGAAGAAGGCGCACGGCTGGTCGCCCAGGCAGCCGAGCACGCCCGCAGGACGCAGCCGCCGACGCGCTGCACAAGCTGGCTCGACTGCTGGCGGATGCCGATCACGCGCACCGTCTCAAGCTGCTGCTGGACCCGGTGACCGCACAGGTGATGGCGCAGGCGTCGCACTATCGGCCGTTCTATGTCGAAGCGTGGCGTACCCGCTCGACGTGGAACGTGCTGGCGCAGCGTTCGCGAGCTGGTACGAACTCTTCCCGCGCTCCGCATCGGACGATGAACAGCGGCACGGCACCTTCGACGATGTGATCCGCCGTCTGGGCGCCATCCGCGGCATGGGCTTCGACGTGCTCTACTTCCCGCCCATCCACCCCATCGGGCGCACCAACCGCAAGGGACGCAACAACAGCCTGCGCGCGGAGCCCGACGACCCGGGCAGCCCATACGCGATCGGCGCTGCCGAAGGCGGGCACGACGCCATCCATCCGCAGCTCGGTACGCTCGAAGACTTCCGCCGCCTGATGCGCGCGGCGCGTGAGAAGGGCCTGGAGCTGGCGCTGGACTTCGCCATTCAATGCTCACCCGATCACCCCTGGCTGCGCGAACACCCCGGCTGGTTTGCGTGGCGCCCCGACGGCAGCATCAAATACGCCGAGAACCCGCCCAAGAAGTACGAAGACATCGTCAACGTCGACTTCTATGCCGACGACGCCAAGCCCAGCCTGTGGACGGCGCTGCGCGACGTGGTGATGTTCTGGGCCGACGAAGGCGTGCGCCTGTTCCGCGTCGATAACCCGCACACCAAGCCGCTGCCGTTCTGGGAATGGATGATCGGGGAGGTGCGCGCGCGCTATCCGGATACGGTGTTCCTGTCGGAAGCCTTTACGCGGCCCAAGGTGATGTACCGGCTGGCGAAGGTCGGGTTCTCGCAGTCGTACACGTACTTCACGTGGCGGCACACCAAGCAGGAATTCATCGATTACCTGACCGAGCTGACGCGCACGCCGGTGCGTGAATATTTCCGCCCGCACTTCTTCGTCAACACGCCGGACATCAACCCGGTGTTCCTGCAGACGTCGGGCCGGCCGGGCTTCCTGATTCGTGCGGCGCTGGCGGCCACGCTGTCGGGCCTGTGGGGCGTCTATAACGGCTTCGAGCTGTGCGAAGGGGCCGCGGTGCCCGGCAAGGAGGAGTACCTCGACTCCGAGAAATACCAGTTGCGCGCGTGGGACCACAACCGCCCCGGCAACATCGTCAAGGAAATCGCCCTGCTCAACCGCATCCGCCGGGCCAACCCGGCGCTGCACTCGCATCTGGGCGTGACGTTCCAGCCGGCCTCGGGCGACCAGATCCTGTTCTTCAGCAAATCGACGCCGCCCGTGCTGCCGGCGCGGTTGGAAACCTCGCAGGCCGAGCTGGCCAACGCCCTGTCACCGGACCGCTTTGGTGACAACACGGTGTTCGTCGCCATCAACCTCGACCCGCACTACTCGCACGAATCCGACATCGAACTGCCACTGTGGCAATGGGGCCTGCCCGACCACGGCGCGCTGATGGCCGAGAACCTGGTCAACGGCCAGCGCACGGTCTGGCGCGGCAAGTGGCAGCACATCCGCCTTGAACCCGAGCAGCCGTTTGCCATCTGGCGCGTGCGCCCGGCCCTGCCTTCGGAGGAAAACCCGTCATGACGCGCAATCCGACCGCGCTGCTGGTGGACGACGCGCTCTGGTACAAGGACGCCGTCATCTATCAGCTGCATGTCAAATCGTTCTGCGATTCCGACAACGACGGCGTCGGCGACTTCCCCGGTTTGATCTCCAAGCTCGACTACATTGCCGAGCTGGGCGTGGACGTCATCTGGCTGCTGCCGTTTTACCCGTCGCCGCGCCGTGACGACGGCTACGACATCGCCGAGTACCGCGGCGTCCACCCTGATTACGGCACCATGGCCGACGTGCGCCGCTTCATTGCCGAAGCGCATGCGCGGGGCCTGCGCGTGATCACGGAACTGGTCATCAACCACACGTCGGATCAGCACCCGTGGTTCCAGCGTGCGCGGCGCGCCAAGCCGGGTTCTGCGCTGCGCGACTTCTACGTGTGGTCCGACAACGACAAGAAGTACGCCGGCACGCGCATCATCTTCATCGATACCGAGCCGTCCAACTGGACGTGGGACCCGGTCGCCAACGCGTACTACTGGCACCGCTTCTACTCGCACCAGCCGGATCTCAACTTCGACAACCCGCGCGTGCTCAAGGCCGTGATCGGCGTGATGAAGTTCTGGCTGAACCTGGGCGTGGATGGTCTGCGGCTCGATGCCGTACCGTATCTCGTGGAACGCGAAGGCACGTCGAACGAGAACCTGCCCGAGACGCACGAAGTCCTGCGCAAGATTCGCGCGGCCATGGACGGCGAATTCAAGAACCGCCTCCTGCTGGCCGAGGCCAACCAGTGGCCGGAAGACACGCAGGAATACTTCGGTGCCGGCGACGAGTGCCACATGGCGTTCCACTTCCCGCTGATGCCGCGCATGTACATGGCGATCGCGCGTGAAGACCGTTTCCCGATCACCGACATCATGCGTCAGACGCCGGAGGTGCCGCCCGGCTGCCAATGGGCCATCTTCCTGCGCAATCACGACGAATTGACGCTCGAAATGGTGACCGACGCCGAGCGCGACTACCTCTGGGAGGTCTACGCCAGCGACCGCCGTGCGCGCCTGAATCTGGGCATCCGACGCCGGCTCGCACCGCTGCTCGAACGCGACCGCCGCCGCGTCGAGCTGATGAACAGCCTGCTGTTCTCCATGCCCGGCACGCCCGTCATGTACTACGGCGACGAAATCGGCATGGGCGACAACATCCACCTGGGCGACCGCGACGGCGTGCGCACGCCGATGCAGTGGTCCCCCGACCGCAACGGCGGCTTCTCGCGCGCCGACCCCGAACAGCTCGTGCTGCCCGCCATCATGGGCTCGCTGTACGGCTATGAATCGGTGAATGTGGAAGCGCAGAGCCGCGACGCACATTCGCTGCTGAACTGGACGCGCCGGCTGCTGGCCACGCGCAAGCGGCATCGCGTGTTCGGCCGGGGTTCCATCCAGTTCCTGCAGCCTTCGAACCGCAAGGTGCTGGCGTATATCCGCGCGCTGGAAGGCGAGGCGCCCATCCTCTGCGTGGCCAATCTCTCCCGCGCCTCGCAGGCTGTGGAGCTGGACCTGTCCGCCTTTGCGCAGCGGGTGCCGGTGGAGCTGATCGGCGGGACGGCGTTTCCGCCCATCGGGCAGTTGTCGTATCTGCTCACGCTGCCGCCGTACGCCTTCTACTGGCTGGAGCTGCGCGAGAACGAGCCGGGGCCGACCTGGGCGCAACCGGCCGCAGAGCAGTTGCCCGAGTTCACGACGCTGGTGCTGCGCGCGGGGCTCGATGCCCTGGCCGACACGCGGCAGCGCGAGGCGCACCGCCAGTTGATCGAACGCGAAATCCTGCCGACGTATCTGCCGAAGCGCCGCTGGTTTGCCGCCAAGGACAGCGTGCTGCGTAGCGCGAAGTTTGCATGGGGCGCGACCGTGCCGGTGGATGCGGCATCCACGAATCGCCCGCTGGCCGGAGCAACGCGGCCCGAGGTGTTCTTCAACGAAGTGGCCGTCACACTGGGCAGCCCCGACGGCACCGAGCGCGTCGAGCGCTACCTGCTGCCGCTTTCCATCGCCTGGGAATCGTCCACGCTGCCGGCACTGCCCATTCAGCTGGCGCTGGCGCGCGTGCGGCGCGGCCGCCATGTCGGCTACCTGACCGACGCCTTTACCACCGAGACCTTCGCCCGCGCGCTGCTCACCAACCTCGTGCGCGGTACCACATTGGAGGCCAATGACGGCACCGTGCGGTTCGAGCCCGAGCCGCACATCGCAGAACTGGCAGAGCCCGCTGTGTCGCCCGAAGCCGGCAGCACACGGCCTGCGCCGCTGCCGCTGGCGCCCGACACGCCCATCCAGTGGCTCGCGGCCGAACAATCCAACAGCTCGCTGGTGATTGGCGAGTCTGTCATCGTCAAGCTCATCCGGCGTATCGCAGCGGGCGTCCACCCCGAGGTGGAGATGACGCGCCACCTCACGCGCGTGGGCTATGCCAACACAGCGGCGCTGATCGGGGAGGTTTCTCACCACGCTGCCGACGGCGAACGTTCGACGCTGGCGGTCATGCAGAGCTTTGTGCCCAACCAGGGCGATGCGTGGACGTGGGCGCTGGACTACCTGCGGCGCACCATCGACGAACTGGCCGTGCAGATGGAAGGCGTGACCACGGGCGATGGTGAATCGTCTCCGGTGGCGGTCTCGGAAGCGCGCGTGGATACCGACGAGGCATTGGCCGGCTACGTCAACTTCATCGGCGTGATCGGCACGCGGCTGGGCGAATTGCATGCCGCACTGGCGGCGCCCACCGAAGACCCGAACTTCGGTGCGCGCATTGCCGACACCGACGATGCCGCCTACTGGATCGCCCGCGTGAGCGAACAGCTCACCCGCGCGCACGACAACCTGACGGCGTGGCAACGGCAAAACCCCGACAGCCCGTTGCAAGCCGACGTGCAATGGCTGCTGTCGCAACATCAGGCGCTGCTCGACGCCGCCCGCACGCATGCCGAAGACGGCCTGGGCGCCACGCTGTCGCGCATCCATGGCGATTTCCACCTCGGCCAGGTGCTGGTGGCGCAGGGCGATGCCTTCCTGATCGACTTTGAAGGCGAGCCTTCACGCCCTGTGGAAGAACGCCGGCGCAAGACCAGCCCCTGCGCGACGTGGCCGGGCTGATGCGCTCGCTCGACTACGTGGTGGGTGCCATGCGGCAAAGCCCCGAACACGTGGCCGGGCCCGCACAGGAACGCCGCAACATCCTGCTGGAACGCTTCCGCGCTGCGTCCACCGAACGCTTCCTGGAGGCGTATGCCGCCGCCATTCGCGGGCCCGACCTGAACGCGCTGGATCAGCCCGTGGTCGACCTGCACCTGCTCGATCTGTTCCTGCTGGAAAAAGCCGCGTACGAGGTCAACTACGAAGCATCCAACCGCCCGACGTGGCTGCCGATTCCGCTGGAAGGCTTCACGCGGGTGGCACGTCGCCTGCTGCATGCAGAGCCACCACCCGCTGCGGAAGACTCGACCGGAGGCCCACCGTGACCGCGCTCGACTTTGCCACCCCAACCAAAACCGCCACCGAACCCGAGGCGCAAATCGTGCTGCCGCCGGGCGTCGACCAGATGCGTGTGGATGCGCTGACGCACGGCCGTCTGGGCGATCCATTCGCCGTGCTGGGCCCGCATCGCCTGGACACCGAGGACGGCGCGCGGTGGGTCGTGCGCGCTTTCTACCCGGGCGCGCGCCGTGTGCAGGCCATCGACTCGCGCGGCCAGATCATCACGGAAATGACGCAGGTCGGCCGCACGGGGCTGTTCCACGGCCCCCTGCGCGCCGATGCGCAGGACGTGTATGGCCACCCGGAGCTTTATCGCCTGCGCATCATCTGGCCTGCGGGCACCGGCCATGAAGCCGTGCAGGAAACCGAAGACCCATACGCCTTCGGGCTGCTCCTGGGCGACCTGGACCTGCATCTGCTCAACGAGGGCACGCACTGGGCGCTGGCAAGCTGCCTGGGCGCGCAGGCGATGCGCATCGACGGCATCAGCGGCGTGCGCTTTGCGGTGTGGGCACCGAATGCGCAGCGTGTGTCGGTGGTGGGCGAGTTCAACCAGTGGGACGGCCGTCGCCACCCCATGCGCCTGCGCCATCAGGCCGGTGTGGAACTGTTTTTGCCCAGCGGCCTGGGCGTCGGCCCCGGCGCGCGCTACAAGTTCGAACTGATCGGCGCCGACGGCCGGCTGATGGTCAAGGCCGACCCCGCCGCGCGCCAGACCGAACCGCCGCCCGCCACCGCCTCGGTGGTGGCCGACCCGGCGCCGCTGCGCTGGAACGATGACGCGTGGATGCAAACGCGCGCCGAACGCCAAAGCCCGACGCGCCCATCAGCATCTATGAAGTGCATGCCGGCTCCTGGCTGCGCGATCTGGAAGACGGCGGCCGCAACCTGCAATGGGACGAACTGGCCGACCGGCTGATTCCGTACGTCACGGCGCTTGGCTTTACGCACATTGAACTGCTGCCGGTGGCGGAGCATCCGTTTGGCGGCAGTTGGGGCTATCAGCCGCTGGGGCTGTTTGCGCCCTCTGCGCGCTTTGGGGCCGGAGGCGTTGCGCGCTTTGTCGACCGCTGCCACCAGGCTGGCCTGGGCGTCATCGTCGACTGGGTGCCCGCGCACTTCCCGACCGACGCGCACGGGCTGGCGCATTTGACGGCACCGCGCTGTACGAACACCAGGACCCGCGCGAAGGTTTCCATCAGGACTGGAACACGCTCATCTACAACTTCGGCCGCAACGAAGTGCGCGGTTTCCTGATCGCCAGCGGGCTGGAGTGGCTGGAGCGCTTCCATATCGACGGCCTGCGCGTGGATGCCGTGGCGTCGATGCTCTATCGCGACTACTCGCCGCGCCGGCGAATGGGTGCCCAACCGCTACGGCGGCCGCGAAAACCTGGAGGCCGTCGCGTTCATCCAGCAGATGAACACGGTCGTGCACGAACGCTGCCCCGGCGCCATCACCATCGCCGAAGAATCGACCGCCTGGCCCGGCGTGACCGCGCCCGTGGAATTCAACGGCCTGGGCTTCGACTACAAGTGGAACATGGGCTGGATGCACGACACGCTGCACTACATGCAGCGCGACCCGGTGTACCGCCAGCACCATCACGACGGCATGACGTTCGGGCTGGTGTACGCGTTCTCCGAGCACTTCATCCTGCCGATCTCGCACGACGAGGTGGTCCACGGCAAGGGCTCGCTGCTGGGCAAGATGCCCGGCGATGAATGGCAACGGCTGGCGAACCTGCGCGCCTATCTCGCGTTCATGTGGACGCACCCGGGCAAGAAGCTGCTGTTCATGGGCAGCGAGTTCGGGCAGGTGGGCGAATGGAACCACGATGCCTCGCCCGAATGGCACCTGCTGGACGACCCGCGGCACCGTGGCGTGCAGCGGCTGGTGCATGACCTGAACGCGCTGTACCGGAATGAACCGTCATTGCATGCGCGGGACACGGCGCCCGAGGGGTTTAACTGGGTGATTGGCGACGACCGCACCAACAGCGTGTTTGCGTTCCTGCGGCTGGATGGCGAAGGGCGGCCGATGCTGGTGGTGGCGAACATGACGCCGGTGCCGCGGGAGGGGTATCGCATTGGCGTGCCGCCAGCGGACGGGGCCACGCACTGGCGGGAGGTGCTGAACACGGATGCTGCCGTGTATGGCGGCAGCGATTTCGGGAACGGCGGGGCGGTGGATGTGGACCACGTGGCCGCGCATGGGCAGGGGCAATCGTTGGTGTTGCGGCTGCCGCCGTTGGGGGTTGTGGTTTTGAAGGTTTGATTTTGGTGTTGGTGCGTCTCTTGTTTCATCCCCTGCCGGGGCTGACTCACTTTCTTTGTCTTGCCAAGGAAAGTAAGCAAAGAAAGGCGCGCCCGAGATGGCGAAGGATTCCTTGAATTTATGTCGCAGAGAGGGAGGGGAGGCAAACTCGCTTCGCTCAAACAGCCTCCCCTCTTTTTCCTCTCTGCAACAGAAATTCAAGGCGCCATCTAGGGCAGGGTACGGCCACACCGTCGTGGCGCTGGCGTTGGTGTTGGAGCACACCGCTTCGTGCGCCGTGCTCTTGCTGCGACTTGGGGGTCCGCACTTCAACTTCGGAGTTCAGAACGCGTACATCGAGGTTCTGAATGCGTGTTTTGGAGTTCAGGGGCTTCGACTTTGAGGTTCTGAACTTGGACGTTGAGGTTCTGAACTCCGACTTCGGGGTTCCTAACTTGAGCTTTGGGGTTCTGAACTCGGACGTTGGGGTTCTGGACTCCGACTCTGAGGTTCCGAACTCGGACTTTGAGGTTCTGAACCTGAATTTTGGGGTTCTGAACGCCGACGTTGAAGTACTCGAACGCCAACGTTGAGGTTCCGAACGCCAACGTTGATGTTCCGAACCCCAATCCCGGGGCTTTGAGCTTCGACAGAAGGAGGCACACCGCGCCACGAGAGGTGCCCAGCCGGTTTGGCCGTACCGGCCCTAGATGGCACCTTGAATTTTCGTAAGCGGGCGGAAACAAGAACGGGAACTGTCTGAGCGAAGCGAGTTTTCCGCCCGGTTACGAAAATTCAAGGAGGGGTCGCCATCTCGGGCGCGCCTTTTTTGCTTACTTTCTTTGGCAAGACAAGAAAGTGAGTCGGCCCCGGCAGGGGACGAAAGCGAGGCAAACCACCAAGGCAAAGACAATACTGAAACCAATCGCTAATGCTCCGCTTCCCCAAAACCCTCTCCCGGCAAACCCTTCCCCTAGGCGCCCAATGGGACGGCCTGGGCATCAACTTCGCCGTCTTCTCGGCCAACGCCAGCAAGATCGAACTCTGCATCTTCGACCCCACCGGCCGAAAGGAACTGACCCGCTTCGCCCTGCCCGAATGCACCGATGAGGTCTGGCACGGCTACCTGCCCGGTGTGGAAGCCGGCCTCGTCTACGGCTACCGTGCCTACGGCCCGTGGGAGCCGCAGCACGGCCATCGCTTCAACCCGCACAAGCTGCTGCTCGACCCTTACGCCCGCCGGCTGGTGGGCTCGCTGCGCTGGTCCGATGCGCTGTTCGGCTATCGGCTCAATTCCAACCGTGGGGACCTTTCGTTCGACCGCCGCGACAGCGCCCCCGCCATGCCCAAGGCCGTCGTCACCGATGAGTCGTTCAACTGGGGCAACGATGTCCGCCCGAACACGCCGTGGTCGCGCACGGTCATCTATGAGGGCCACGTGCGGGGGATGTCGATGCTGCGCGAAGACCTGCTGCCCCCGAGCGCGGCACGTTCAGCGCGCTCGGCGACAGCGTCTTCATTGACCACCTGCAGCGGCTGGGCATTACCGCCATCGAACTGCTGCCCATCCATGCCTTCCTGCAGGATCAGTTTCTGGTGGAGCGCGGCTTGCGCAATTACTGGGGCTACAACACGCTGTGCTTCTTCGCGCCGGAGCCGTCGTACCTCTCCGCGCCATCGCTGCATGAGCTGAAGGTGGCGATCCGGCGGCTGCATGCGGCGGGCATCGAGGTGTTGCTCGACGTGGTCTACAACCACACGTGCGAAGGCAGCGAGCTGGGGCCAACCCTGTCGTTCCGCGGGCTGGACAACGCGAGC